>NZ_JAEHBX010000038.1:0-46713 GCF_016483395.1 Bacillus cereus group sp. N21 | reverse complement strand
CCCCTCCAAGTAAAAGTGTAACATCCATGTTTATTCATGGTCTTTTTACACTGTCTACCTTAAGGGGATAATATCAGTTTCACTTGCTTATGGGATAGCCCCTTTTGTTTTAGTATAAAAATAGTTTCGATAAAAAATTCATGTAGGTAAAATAATAATTAGATTATTTCAAATTAGCTGGATTAAAACAGGGAAATCTGGAAATGACAAGATGTATCAGCAGGGTAGAAAAATGGCCGAGGGTGTGGATAATGCATTTGCCTTCTTCAAGGGCGTTGAACCAGTTGGAAGCGGTGCATTGGCAGGAAAGTAAGGCGGCCCAGGAAAGGTTACCGAGTGGGTTCATGCACGCCATGCAGAGAGCAGTAAGAAAATTAATGATGAGATTCAGGGGATTGAGGATTCGCTTGCGGAGAGGATAAGAAAAACTGGAATAGGTGTTACTGGTGAAGGGATTCCTATAGAAGAAGTAAGTGAAAAGGTACTTAAAGAAATTCATGTTGATAAAAAGGAAGCATATGGTTATTCACCTAATGAAGGTACAACATATTCAAAGTATGATTTTACAGATATAGAGGCAACTAAAAATAATCATATTATTAGAAAAGAATACCTAGAACAATCACGGAAGATACAAGAAGAAATTGATTTAATGGTTGCAAATGGAGCCAGTAAACAAGAAATAGCCAATAAAGTGGTCGAAATGAGAAATCAAGATAAAATATTGTCAAGAGCAAAAATGAACCCAGAAGATTTAGCACCTATTGAAGAAAGGAATATGAAAATGTATGGAAATAAGGTAGGTCCGGATGCAACATGGTTATTTAAATCTAAGAAGGCTAAGTTGGAAGATTTGAAATTGAATCCTACTGATGATGAAGTATGGGATGCAGTTATAAATGGTTCTATGAAAAAAGATGATGTATTGAATACTTTGTTAGGATTAAAGCATTAAAGGAGGATATATAGTGTGATTATTTTAAGAAATTATTTTGATATAGATTCAAAAATAGTATTGCATGACAACGAGTACAAAATAGAGAATATTAATAGTATTATAAATGGAGTTGGAGGGGTAACTGATAATAATATATTATATGGTTTATATGTTTATAATAAAAAATTATTTTTTGTAATAAATACAAAATCATATGAGCTTAATAAAAATAATATCAATTGTAGTAATAAATACATTACTAAAACTGATAGATTATTTATTATATTAAGTTCGAATCAAAAGGTATGTGAAATTCAATATGAACCAGTTGTTGACCCAGGAATGATGTATTATGATATTGACGAAGAGGAATTTGACGTTTTGTTATATATTAGTAATTTGTTAAAGGATAATGAAACAATTAGTAAATTTGTTGAGGCAATGAGTAAAAGGAGTTAATTGCTAGTATAGATTTTGATAAAAAAATATAAAATAAGATGTATTATTAAGGCATGTGTGAATTTGAGTCAATATCGTGGACACAAAAAAGTTAAATCTAAGCGATTTCTTTAACCCAATTTTTTATTGCTTGAGGAGTTTTATAACGGGTGTAAATATAGATTCGCTTACAGTTATAAAATCTCTCAATGTATTGCAATGATACTAGAGTTGCTCGCTTAAACGTGACAGATTGTGTGCAGTGTATTTCTTTTTTTAGAATGGCATGAAACACTTGATACAAGTGTTATCATACCGACACTTCCTCTTTGAAATCTATTGTAAGAAGTAAGAACTTAATCATACGAATATACATGAACTTAAAGTACTTGATTGTCTATTAAAGGTAACAAGTGCTTTTTTGCGTTTAATCATAGAGTTTAGAGGGTTCATTACAATTTTATAAATGTACCGAGTGTTAAATTTTTTATAGTAATTTTTATGGCTTGTAACGGCTATGTACAGTGTATGACGGTTGTAGAGAAAATTGTAAAAGAATCAAATTAATAATTAACCTTGCGTTATGAGCAAAAAGGTGAGATGGAGAAACTACTTTTCATTTAAATATAGTACAATCATTGCAAGACAATAAAAATATTTTGCTTGAGCGCGTGAGACTAGCAAGCCTAAAAGTAGAAAAATCTGAAAAAGAAAAAATGAATCAGATTGGCGAATAGATTATGTAGTAGCTTCCTTCAAAGGCGTTGAATCAGCTGGAGAGGTACATTGATAGGGAAGCAAGGTGGAGCCCCTGGGAAGATTACCGAGTGGGTTAATACGCGTCATGCAGGTAGCAGTAACAAACTCAATGATGAGATTAAGAGGCTTGAGGCTTCGCTTGCTAAGGGTGCTAGTAATGGAGCCAGCATATCTAAACCAAGAGTTATTGAAGAATTAAATGGTCCAGTTCTGGATGCAGAAAGAATAGGTAGTGCTACAAAAGTAGATAAGAATAGTCCGATTTACACTAATGATTTGAAAAGCAGACCTTATGCTGAAAAAGGATTTCCTCAAATTCCAAAAGAACATGGATTTCCAGATGTTATTGATAATTACTCCAGATTTTCGCAAAGATTTTTATTTAAAGGAGGAGATGGTATAGAGCGGGATTTATTTCAAGTGGAAGGATTTTATAATGGGAAAAATGGAGTATTTGAATGGATAATTGAACCTAATGGTGCGATGTCGCACAGAAGGTTTATTACTGATGGAGTTATTAATGGTATACCAAATCAAATTCCTAAAAAACAAGGTGGAAAATAATGCTGAATTTAAAAGATTTTAAAAAAAAGGATGTTAACTATAATTGGAAAACAATATACATAGGTATAGAAGAGCATTTTTTTAATATCTCAGTTTTGACTGGTTACGCAATTGAATTATTGGAAAAAGGACAAGAAAACCCCGTAATTAATGATTTAGCTTGGGGTGTATCTGAAGACAACATATTTAATTCAATGTCAGAGATAAAAGAACAGTTTCTTCCTGATTTTGAAAAATATAGCTCAGAGTGGCAAAGAGAATATAGAAAGTTAAGATATGTCTATTTATCTAAAGTGAGAGATAATACATATGACAAACGTGAGTTATTAAATAAGATAGCTAGTTTTTATGATTCTTTTGGATATCCAGAGGATATGGTATCTGTCATTAATTATATGCCTCAAAAAGAATTTTCTACTCAAGAGAGTTTATTAGAGAACTTTAAAACATTTCTTGAAGAGGAAAGGAATTATCTAAAAAATTAATTTGACTATTTGGTTAGATTCTGAAGGTACATGTTAAGCTAGAAGCAGTCCAGGGATATACAAAGTCATTGACCTGGATTTAAGTCAACATCTTGGGCAAAAAAGTTAAATCTAAGGGGTTTTTTTAGCCCAATTTTCTATTGCTTGAGGAGCTTTATAACGGAAGTTACTATGGATTCTCTTACGGTTATAAAATCCCTCAATGCATTGAAATAGTGCTAGATTTGCTTGTTCAAACGTGGCATATTGTGTGCGGTATACTACTTCTTTCTTTAAAATGTCATGAAGCGATTCAATACAAGCGTTATCATATGGACACATCCTCTGTTAAATCCATTGTAAGGATTTAACTAAGTTGTGTCCATATGACTATACTAACTTCCAAAAAAATAACTTCTACTTACGGGAATTATAGTAACAAAAGGTGTTTTCACATATAGAAAACACCTTTTTAGTCTACAACTATTTTTTAACAGTTTAATACCTTTTTCTATAGTCTAAAACATTTTTTTAATGAAACATTAGTTGTATTATTATTTAATATTTAACTTTTCTGTTGCCCATACTTTTCTCCTTGCTTCATAGTTTTCTTTAACGCGTCAAAAGCATATTCATAAAATTTAAGCTCGGTCTTTGGCAACTCCTTCGAAATCTCTACCATTTCCGTAAGTGTTACTGGGTATTTTAAAACTCCATAACGTTCATTGAGTTTTGTATATTTACTTCCCATCAAAAATGCACTCTAGTATATGTAATTAGTTAAATATTTGTTAAGTATATCAAAATCTATGGTTAATTTTGTTTAAAATTATGTTTTTCTATTGTCTTCAATAATAGTATTGGTGAAATTAATATTTTCTTTGAGAGCTTTACCTATCAAATACTTGCCGACAGCTCTTTCCCGCTTCGCTTGCTTCTTGTATTTTATGTATACTCAAAACAAATTACTGCTTTTCTTAATTCTTTATTGAAAAATAAGTATATACGATCCGCACCATAAGCTTGAAAAAAATAGCCTGTAGTAAATCCGATATATGTAAATAGATGACCATCTTCATCTTTCGGCACATACAGTAGATTGGTATAGTCAAAAATTTCGTCTTCGCTAGTGCAATCTTCCAATAATTCTTGGCCTTCTTCTGTCATAAAACGTATATCATCCAGAATTTCATTTATCTTGGGATAATCTAATCCCCAGCCATTTGTCTGCTTTTCGACAAACTCTGCTTCTACTGCTTCTACGGATGTAAATTCTTTTCCGAAGCTAGAATAGGGAAAAATCTTCTGATTACGTTGGAAAAATTCTTTACGGATTTGGTAGTCTTTTTCATTATGTACATAGGCTTTCTCTACAATCTCGGAAGGGTTCTGCTCAATTTTAAAGTAATTCCAATCTGCTTCAAATTTATACTTTCCGTCTACGACATCAAAACCTAACGTATCTTCTTTCGTAAAATTGGTGTGAAACGGCTGGGTAAAATCACCAACGCACCCTTCGTGAATTTCCTTTGCTGATACAACATGTAACCATTGGTTCCATTCGGGTTCAATACATTGTAAGTTGATAGAACAAATAGGCAAAAAGTGTTTTTTATGCTGTTCCAAATTATCATAAAATACTTCTTCATACGCAGGAAACGGTTTAATGAATTGTTTAGGAATGTTCATCGTTTTTCCCACCCTTATACGAGTTTTTTGTTTAATTTTATCATTTCATCTAATACTCTTGGAATGTTCTTCTTCAACTATATTGCTTCAATAGGTAAACATAAAGTAACTCCAACATTAAATTTTATTGTATTTTTTGGAGTTACTTTACGCTTACATAGAAAAAAGTAATAGATTATAAAAGATAGTTGTAGATTGAAAAGGTGTTTTCTGTATATGAAAGCATCTTTTGTTAACATAAAGCCATTCTGTTAACAAACCTTTGAAAATCCCTATAGAAGAAATGAAGACTTCAAGGAAAGACACTTTGACGTTGAAGAAGGTGAATGGTACGATATATAGGAATAATATGGATATGGTGGAAGTAACGAAAACGGTTTTAATCAGTAAAATTTAAAGGGGATAAATTAGTCATGAAAGCAAAGAAACTAGTAGGTGTAGCAATTCCAGTTATGTTATTATTCGGTTGTGGGGTATCGGATAAAACTGAATCTAAGGAAACAAAGACAGAAGAGTCTAAATCCGCTAAAGAAGATGAAAAGAAGTCTTCTGTTAAGAAAGTGAAGGTATCAAAAGAAGAATACACAACTAGGGTAGTTGGACTAGTTGAAGAGTTTGATACTATATTTAAGAAGCATAATGATACAATAGGAGAACTCTTTGACGGCAAGAAAAAGAAATCAGACGTATTAGATTCAATAAAAGAACTGGATGGGGTATTAGATAAGATTGAATCTATAGACCCACCTAAAGAGTATATAGAAGAACAGAAAAACCTTGAAAAAGCGACTGGTTACTTTAGAGAGTCCTCCAAAATAGTAGAAGAAGTGTTTACTAGAAAATCAACTAGAGAAAAAGGCGAAAAGACTGACAAAGAAATGGTTGAAGAGTCAGAGAAGATTCTGAAACAAGGTGACGAATACTGGTATAAAGCAATTAACTCACTTAAAGATAAGAATACAAAAGTCGGTGATGGTACAGTATCGGTTAAAGATATTAAAGACTTAGATAAGAAAGCCGGAATCGACTATGATGCGGTACAGAAGAACGTAATAGATGGTACTGAATTAATTGGTAACTGGGGCGTACAGACTTCTGACGGATTTAAACCATCATTTATCTTAAAAGGTGGAAGTCCTAAAATTTTCGAAGTTTACAACGCAGAAGAGTATCCAAAGAAAACGAACCATATAGAAGGTACATGGGAATATGATAAAGCTAGTTTAATATTAAAACTACATATCACAAAACAAATGTCAAACGGTGTAGAAGCAGAGGTTGTTCAAAAAGACATAGATTATAAAGTTCAAAACTATGATAGAAAGAACTTGCAATTATTCAACGATAAATCATTTAATACAACTAGGTATGTGAAACAAAGTTAATAAATGAAATAATAATTGCTGAAGAAGATATTAAATGAATATAAAATAGTTTGTTAACAGGAGAAAGATAAATATAAAAATTAGAAATCCACCTTTAGTGAAGTGCACCCCAATTGTTAGACACAGTCTAACAATTGGAGGTGCTTTTCTTATGGCTAAATTTACAATTGAAGAGAAATTAAAGTAAGAGAAATTATAGATTGTTTCTAGAACGAAAACAAACACCTCAACCAGTGGTTCACTATATATGACAGCAGACATGGGGGATGTTTGTTTTGCTATTTCATTTTTTATTATGTATCTCTTTTTTCAATTCGATTTGTTTTTCTATCTCCTTTTTAGCTCCATCGCTCATTTCATAGATATGAGACCAATATTCCCTTGCAATCGGATCATATTCTAACCTAACCGTGATATCTTTTTGGGAATCCGTGTTTAAATATCCGTTAATGGTTAGTGCATGAATTGCATTCGATGGTCTATTTTCTTTCTTGTAGGAACTTGTATGCTTATTAAACGTTTTTTTTACAATTGTTAAATCCGAATTATACTCATTTTTCACATATTGAATCGCTTTTGATTCAGCACTGTTACAGATATTCACCTCTTCCTCAGGAGTAAGAGCTAGCTGCTTTTCTACTTCTACAGCACGTTGGTTATCTTTAGATAGATTCATAACACCTGTATTTTCTTTTGAATTATAATCTACCAGCCACTTTTTATCTTTGTAGTATGCTTCGACAGAAGATTCACATGAAAAGCCACTGCCTCCACCATTTTGTTTATCACAGTTTAATAACTCAAAATGAATGTTTATTTTGGGATATACAGGACTTCCTGAACCTTCATTCGATTGCAGCATACTTTCCCTTGTCACATATGTAATCTGAATGGGACCATTATTTTTTTCAATCGCTTGTTTTATTTTTTCTTCAATGCGTTGATCATGAACCTGCTTCGTGAATATGTAGTTCTCCTCATAAAAACCATAAATTTTTAAAGGAAGAAATAAAGCAAGCCCTAAAACAAAACAAGAAAGTGCATAATAAGCCAACATTCGCTCTGAAGTGTATATACGGAAACAGGAAAGTACAACACGAATATATACTAAAGGCAAAGTAATATAAAAAATAGGCACGGAAAAGTAACATGTAAAGGCTGTTATTAGAGCGATCTCCCCGAGCAACTTGATATATTACGGAATCCCCATACTGTATGCCGCTAGAATCAAAAACCAAATGTAACTTGTTGATACAAGAAAAGCAATTCTATAATATTTCTTACTTCTTGTTTTTTTCTCTTCCATTTTCCCACCATCTTTGCAAAATTGAACTTCTAATTTCCATCCTTACTTTAAACAAAGGTTTTGTTTAAATTCAGTTTCTCAAATATACAAAGTAAATACAAGAACAAACTCCATTCATTAAATTGGTTTCATACCTCATCTGAAAATGATATGATTGCATTGTCAATATTATCTAATTATTCAAATGTATTATAAGTGAATGAAAAAGAGGAGGAGAAATCATGGGTTTTTTCAATAGATTTTTTAAGAAAGTGGAACAAGTAAACAATAATGAGGCAACCCTCAATGAATTAAATGAAGAATTGTATGTTGAATCCCCATTAGAAGAAGCCAATAGCTATTGGGTCTCAATTGCACAAAATTTAATTATCAATACTGTAAAAGCTGCTGACAATAATGTGGAACGTGCTTTTATATTGCTTAATTTGAAAAATAGTGAGGCTTCATTTGATATTTTTTATCAAATGAACGGGCAATTGTATTTTTGGGATCAGTTAGAAAATCAGACGATTAAAAATAGAATTAAGAATGAGTTGTTACCACAAGCTTCGGAAGTTTCAGATGCAGTAAACCGACAATTTTATGAAGCGGACCATCCTACAATTTCGTTTGCAGAACTGCAATTTGAATGGGAAACAAAGGCCTGGTTTTCACACATCATCTGGGAAGACGACCCTGCCTCACAATTACCAAAAGCTCAAATATTAAACAAATGGTTCAGCATAATCAAAAAGGAAACCCAGGATACACCACTTGATAGTGATACAAAATTTTCTTGGTATCCATCAATCTCTTAAAAATCTAACAGTATTTAGCTAGATAAGGAATAGGCGTGATAGAAATGCCTGGTAGAAGAATGATTGATAAATGGGAAGATGATAATAAGTCTTTTCTTAGCTTGAGCATTAAACAAAGAGTTTTCCCCACAATATATGGTGAAATTACTGGGGATTTTTTAGGCGTTCCAGTTGAATTTAAGCAAAGAGACACATTTTATATAGATGATGTGAGTGGATATGGAACCTATAACCAACCACCTGGAACATGGTCAGATGATACCTCTTTGATTTTGTGTCTAATCAAAAATCTGATAAAAGAAGAAAGCATAAGTATTTTAATGGATAAATTTATTAAATATAAAAAGGAGGGATATTGAACTCCGTTTGGAAAAATGTTCGATATTGGAAGGATGCTATTATTCGTTTTGAGGAAGGACATTCACCAGAAAAATGTGGTGGGAAAGCTGAGTTCGATAATGGTAATGGTGCAATCATGAGAATAGCACCATTGGCTTTTATACTACTATATAATGAGTTTGATTTTATAAAAGAAGTAGAAATGATAAAAAGATATACTGAAATTACTCATGCTTATCCTCGTGCTATAGTAGGATCCATTATTTATATTGAATGTTTGATAAGGCTTTACCATAATGATAATCTTCAAGAATCATTAGAAGTAGTTAAAAGGCTATTTGATAAAAATTTTGATAAAGGCCATAAATACCAAGATGAATTGAAACATTATTCAAGGCTTTTTGAAAATGATTTTTTTAGTATACCTAGAAATGAAATCTTATCAGATGGTTATATAGTCCATACTTTAGAGGCTACCATTTGGTGTTTAGGAAATTCAACATCATTTAAAGAAGTGGTTTTAAAGGCAGTGAACTTGGGTGGAGATACGGATACAGTAGCTGCTATAACAGGAACATTAGCAGAATGTATTATAAAATGGATGGAATTCCAGAAGAATGGTTAGAAAAAATAGTAAGAAAGCAAGATATTGATGAACTGATAAAGAATTTCTATAAGTTTTGTGCGGATAAAGCAATTATAGAAGAATATGGTAGTCTCTAAAATAAAGAAAAGTAAGGCGAAAAGCATTAAATAAGGATTTATAATCCGAATATTTAATGCTTTTTGTTTATTACGAGTTAATTTTTTAATCCTAAGGAACTATTAAAGTTGGAAGCAAGATAAGGGTTAGTGGAAAAAAACTTAAAGGTAGGGTTTGAGGCATATAAGAAGGAGCATCTGAAAAGCATCATGTCCTATATTACTGTAGCAAATGGATAGAGATAGAAACTATGTTTGTAAAAGTACTTGTGATACTTTAGAGGTAATAATTGAAGAATCAAATATTTTAAAAATAGATAATAATCAATTAAGTGTAGGTAAAATTGGTGATATAAAAGACGTTATTAGAGAGAAGTAATGCAGGAGATGGAATTAACTAATGAGTAATTTGAAGAATGGTGTTTTCAAAATAGAAGGCTTTGAGATTAATCCAAATATCGTATTGAAAGATGTAGAAGATGCATTTGGTAAAGCAAATGCTGAAGTAAGAAAACGAACAAATGGGAGTTAGATATAGGAAAAGAGCAATATATGAATCTTAGTTGGAAAGAGAAGAATATGTATTTGAACAAATCATGAAAAATCAGCATTTATTTGATAACGCATCAATTCAACATTCAAGAGAATATATAAACAGATTGCGAATGAAATATAAGTGATTGAGGAGGAGAAAAAATGATAAAAAAATTTTATCACAATAGGACTAAAGAAGAATTAGACGCTTTATTAGAGTCTGTTGACAGAGATTTTCCAAGACATTATCGTAAATTAGAGGGAATTACGATTAATGTAATATTGAAGCCAGAAGAAGTTATAGAAATTGCTAAAACATATCATCAAGAACATGAACTGGATGGAACAATCGATGAAGATATTCGAAATTTACGATTTGATGAGGCTTATACATTCAAAATTGATAAAGAAAATAGAAATAATGATGATGTAAGACCGGCATGGAGAGTATTAGTAGATTTACCAGAAAACCCTTTTCTTATGGAGGACTATACATTGATTGTGTCTGATAAAGATAAAAAAGTGATGGGGATGCTTGATCCAAACGGGCATCCGGTATTTAAAGGAAATGAATTTACGGATGAAGATATCGAATATATTATGAATAATGAGGATTCTGAAGATTAATTAAATTAATAACTTCGTGTATAGTTTTAGAAATAGAATAAATATCGTTATTATGCAATTTTGCGAGTTTCTCGATTACTGGTAAAGGAACATCTCCACTTTATAACGTTATTTGTTGAAGCTTTTGTCTATACAACCTGAACTGGAAGATGTGAATAATCTTCCAGTTTTTTGTTGAAATGAAAAACGAGATATAATTAAAAGAAGGAAATATAAGTCATCTAGAAAAATTACGAAATATTGTTTAAAAGTATTAGCAAGCTGATGAGTTTATTGATGTAAACGATGCGATTAGAGCAGTTATAGGTACAGACACACGGATAGGAAAAGAGTTATCCGCAAAAGAAAGACTTATTGCGGCAAGTTGGACGCTTTTGAACATTATTCCGGTTAGAAAAGTCCTCAGTGTTGCTGGAAAAGCAATTAAGTATGACGGAAAAATGGTTGTAGGAGCAATAGAGAAAGGTGGAAAAGTCCTTCTTGATGGAGCGAAGAAAGTGTCAAGTAAGCTACAAGAAGGGGGATCCTTCGTCGCTTCTAAAACTAAAAGTCTAGTTAATAAAGTAGGGGATCTATAGAATAAAGGGAAAACAACAGTTAAAAATACTTTTGTCTAAGCAGATAAGAAAATCCAACATGCGATTAAAACATTGCTGGAGTATGAATAGATTCCTGGTGGAGGCCCTGCCGTTTCGCTAGCAAGTGGAGGGAAAGGCGGAGGATCACACTCTCTGAAAGATGCGTATCTACGATCCAAATATAATATCGAACGAAGACATTGTTAAGTTTGGTAAGGAAGCAATGGAGAATATCTTTGAAATGGAGCCATTAATAAATCATAACAAAGAAAAACTAAAAGGGATTGCTAAAAACGGTCTTAAATTTGAAGGACTCAGAAACCTTGAAACTGGTGAGATTGATAATTTTTGGCCTGTTTTCGAATTTGGCAATAAATAGTTAGGAAGTGAGAGCAAATGCAAAACAGAAAAGAAGAGTTTGAAAAATTTTATGATATTTTTGAACAAAAGAACTTAAAAAAGAATTATACCGTTATTGTATTAGGACAGTTTGTGTTTAATAATGATTTTGTAGATATTTTAAAGGGGTTCCTTAAAGAGGATGTTGAAAGACGAGATACCATTGGCGTAGTATATTCAGATGAATTTGATCAAAATGATGAAGAGTATTTCGGAGAAAATAAAGTATTATTTACGGTATAGACGAAGAATGGGAAGACATCGTGACCCACGAAGAATTATTTGAATACCTGCAAACAGCATGCAAATTTTATATTGGATGTCATCCCGAACAAGCTGAAAACGTAGAAAATCTCTTAATAAAAATAGAAGGGAAATATAATATAAAGTATTAATTTACTCCTTTCCTTTCATAGTTTCTTCAAAAATATCAAAGCACAGATAGTCATCATACCTTTTGAGAACTTTAGTGAATTTTACATCATAAACAGCTTTTTTGATTGAATAGAGGTCCTTGGGATGATGTTTTGGAAAATCTATGTATTGTTTGATGTAGTTTATTAGTTCTTGTAACTCATATTTTCGTCATTCTTTAATGTGAAGTCCGTTTTCCGTTTTATTCCAATATTCCAAGTTTCTCCTTTTTGAATAAATTTCGTAAGATCGTTTGGTGTATTAACAGGTTTGTATAAGTAGCAGGAGGTTATGATTATGATTGAGGAAAAACAAAATCAAAATACACGGTGGTATGTGGATAAAAATTTAAGAATCCGCATACAAGAAATAGAGGATGGAAAAGCGAAACTGTGGATGACAATTGATAAGTTAAACATTTGTTTTACATTGATTATGTATGATTTTATGGATTGGTGTGAGCGAGAGATAAGTATAAACTTGGAGATTGATAAGAGTTGGAATAATCATAGAGGTTTTATTATAGACAGAAAAGACCAAGTAATAATTATGTCGGAAATAAAAAGGTTCATTGATGAATTTAACGTAAAACCTAATGAAAATGCTGACCAATTTTCAGATGCTGAGTGGTATGCATAAATATGACTTTTTTCTGATGCTATAAAATACTTGGAAAGCAGAACTTTTAGCTAGACATTATCTTTCTAAAAAGAGAATCCGGGAGTTAGTGAGGGTAAAGGCTCAATAACTAATTTAGAAAAAGCTCATCAGTGGGGAAGTAAGTATTATGATAGTTTTATAGAATCACTCAATGAAAGTGAAAGGAATGCTATCAAACAGTATACTGGAAATGATTATAGTAAGATTAATTCCTATCTGAGAGGATTAAATGACTCTTTAGAAGGTATAAATTTGCAAGTAATTAGTGATATTAAGAGTGGCTTAAATAAAGCATGAGTTCCGTATGATATGCAAGTATATAGAGGGATAGATATAAAGCCGTTTAAAGATTTGATTGAATTAGAAAAAGATGGGAGATCTGATTTTGAATCGTTAATTAATAAAACAATTAAAGATGATGGATTTGTTAGTACTGCGATTTTAAAAGCATCTTCATTTGATTACATGAAAGTGTCATGGGAAATAAATGTCCCAAAAGGTGCAAGTGCGGCGTATGTAGGTAAAATTAGTCAATTTTCAAATGAGGCAGAGTTACTTTTGAATGCAAGTCATGAAATGATTATAAAAAGTATAAATGTTGAGTGTAATGGTAAATTACATGTTACCTTAGATTTAATATTAAAAAAGTAGGTGAAAAACATTGTCTGGTAGAAGAATGATAGAAAGATGGGAAGATGATAATAAAATTTTTCTTGGTTTAAACATAAAGAAGCGAGTACTTCCTACTTTATATGGTGGTATTCTTGGCGATTTAATGGGAGTTCCAGTAGAATTTAAACAGAGAGGTTCATTCCACATACAAGATATAGTTGGGTATGGCACATATAATCAACCACCTGGGACTTGGTCAGATGATACTTCGCTAACTTTATGTTTAATAGAAAATATTATGGAAGAAGGAACTACAGAAAGTTTGCTCGAGAAATTTGTACAATATCAAGATGAAGGGTATTACACTCCGTTTGGAAAGATGTTTGATATAGGCAGTGCTACTGCTGAAGCAATTAGGAGGTTTAAAGAAGGTACTTCAC
The DNA here is from genome assembly GCF_016483395.1 of Bacillus cereus group sp. N21. Lineage (NCBI taxonomy): Bacteria > Bacillati > Bacillota > Bacilli > Caryophanales > Bacillaceae > Bacillus > Bacillus cereus group sp. N21. The sequence goes on along the minus strand of NZ_JAEHBX010000038.1, from coordinate 33,069 downwards.
CAGATAAATGTGGGGGGGATTCTGAATATGATAATGGTAATGGTGCTATAATGAGAATTTCACCATTGGTATTTCTACTGCATAATGAGTTTGATTTTGTGAAAAAGACAGAGATAATTAAAAAATATACAGAAATCACTCATGCTCATCCTCGTTCTATAGTGGGTTCAATTATTTATATAGAATTATTATTAAGGCTGTATCATAATAATTCTCTTGAAAAATCTATAAAAGAAATACTTGAGCTTTTTGATGAAAATTTTAACGTAAACCACTTATATAGAAAAGAATTAAAGCATTATATGCGAATTTTTAGTAAAGATTTCTTTAATATACCTGAGGAAGAAATACTTTCAGGAGGTTATGTAGTACAAACTTTGGAAGCGGCAATATGGTGTTTAGGGAATTCAGCAACCTTTAAAGAAGCAGTTTTAAAGGCTGTTAATTTGGGAGAAGATACAGATACTGTTGCAGCAATAACAGGAGCACTAGCGGGGATGTACTATAAAATGGATAATATTCCAGAAGAATGGTTAAAGAAAATAGTAAGAAAAAAGGATATTGATGAATTGATAGAAAAATTCTATAAATATTGTATAGAAAAAGCGATTATGGAGGAGTATGGTAGTCTTTAAAATCAACAAATTAGAACTGAAAGCATTAAATGATAGATATATATAAGCTAATTATTTAATGCTTTCTCTTATTAATATTACATGCATAGAAATTAAAGTAATTGGAGAGATAATTGAGAAATTGTGTGACAATAATTTAAATTTTATGGGGTATTCAATAAGAGATGTTATTCAATCATCAGAGGAATTTTCAGATGATTTTGTATTAAATAATGTTGTTTGTTGAAGATATGGTGGAAGATTTACATATGTGCACCTTAAATCGTTTAGTAAATGAAAAAGATAGTAATTTTTATAGCTTATACACTCGGTGATTAGGAAGGCGAGTGTATAAGCTATAAAAATAATCGTCTATTTACCTAGAAAAGAATAAAATATTAATAACACAATTAAAAATTGTGGACAAATAGTAAAAGCTGATTCATAAGAATCAGCTTTTACTATTTCAAATGTGTATCTATTATATTGAAAGGTTGAATTTTTGGGTAAATTGGCTACTTGAATCATATAGCAGCTACATTCAAAGGCGTTGAAGCGCACAAATGGCAAAGGTTAAGAGCATCATGTAGATAGCAGTAAAAAATCAATGATGAGATTCAGGGGATTGAGGCTTCGCTTGAGGAGAAAATAGGGAATGCTAGTTCAGGAGTTAGTAAGGAAATTAGTAGAGTTAAGGGGACTAGTGAAGCTGGTAAGAAAACAGAAAGCATTGTTAAAAACTTAAATAAAGATCAATTAAAAGTTATAGAAGACATCCGGGAATGGATGCGTGTTGTGGTTTAAATGATAAATATTATCATTTATGTGTGGTTGAGAGTAAGTAATAATTTATCGTCAGGTTAAAATTAGTAATCTAAGTTAGGATATTACTTGGAAGGGTGTAAAGGAATGAATAATCCTAAAATAAATATTATTTATGAAGGTTTTGATAAAGATAACATAATTCTATTTTTTGATAAAAACGGAAGAAATATGTGTCTTACTTTTGGATTATATGAGTTTGAAAATGAGATGGAGTATTGGGATATGCCGACTAAATTAAAAAAGTGTAATGGTAAAATAGGGTTTGTTTTTGATAAAAATATTAATAGGGTTGATTTGGAAATGGAAATAGATCGTTTTATAAAACATAACGATTTAGACAAACTAGATTTTTAAGATGTTTTCAAGATATCAATCGTTGGTAAATACCAATTAACCTTGATAGTTACATCCGTTTAAAAATGAAAATATTCAATATGAATTTATAATAAAAATTAAATGTATACATCAAGAGAAATAATGAAGGGGATATAAATAAGGTAACAACCCAGGTGCTAAATTGATTCAGCTGTTTAATATTGTTATTTCCATTCGGCACTAACTAGGCAGATCGGGATGTCCGTCTGATGAAGCTTCGCTAGAAAATTAGTGGTTCGTTTCGAAGTGAATACGGAGCATACAATTTTCAAACGTACAAAGAAGCTTATGATATATATAAGGTGTCATACTATTGCGTATTTGGGAAAAGGTGCAAATTAATTAAAAGCAGTCGATGCGGCAGGTGGAGACTTAAATGATATTGTTGAAATATTAGAAGACCTTGTGCAAAGAGCTACTTTTAGAGGATAAAAATTAAAGGAGAAACTAAAATGGATAAGACTCAAGTTGCGAAAGATATTAGAGGTGCCATAAAAAGGGGGCAACTGGATACATTAAGAGATTTGCTTGAGAAAGATTCAGAAATGTTAACATGGATGACACCCTTTGGTACATGGTTACATGTAGCTGTAACTCATGGGTATATAGAAATAATAGAATATCTTATTCATGCTGGGATAGATATTCATGCACAAGGTGGAACTTTTTCTACAAATGCCCTTGAAAGAGCGGCTACAAAAGGACATTTAGAGATTGCGGAATATCTCATTAACCATAATATTGAGATTGATACTAGTGAACCAGATAGAAATCCTCTGTTTGCGGCAATATATGGTGGTCATTTTGAGATTGTTAAATTGTTAGTTGAGAATAATATAGATATATCTATAAAATACTCTGGTGACAACATGAAAGATATGGATGCTTATGCATTTGCTATTGAAAGAGGGCAAACAGAAATTGCTGAATATTTAAAGCAGAAGATGGATGAAAAACAATAGGGAAAGAGGCTATTTATTTGATAGTATTTGCTGTAGAGAAGACAAACATAACCAATCTAAATCCTATATCATATAAGTTCTATGTGAAATATAATGCACACGACAAAAGAAGTTTTTATGAGCATGGCCAATAGAAAAAAGGCTTGTCACAGTGACGTCCTATGTTTTGTCGAAGCTTCATAGATTGGAAGTGTAGTAGGTGCTATTAAAATTAAGGGAGTGATATTTATATTGAATTTCATAGAAAATCTAAATGAAGAGGCTAAAGTTGTAATAGGTTTGATAATAGCTGAAAGAATGTTTAGGTTGATACATATAAGTGAAGATGGTTATAAAACTGGTAGGGAGGCATTAGATAGTTGTTGGAAGTGGCTTGAAGGCGAAGATATAGAAGTTGCTGATTTATATGGTTACATTGATAGCGGAGATTATATAGATGTAGCCGAATTTGCCCATATTGAGAAAGATGATAAAAAACAACATGCTTGGTATGCTGTTTTAGATGCAGTTTCATATCGATAAAGAAGCCCTTAAAAGTGTGATGGTGTAAGCAGCAAAAAGTCAACCTTCATATACTGAAGATTTAGTAATGAAGAAATAAAATCATTAGAAGCTGGTAGAAGAGGAGAAATAACAAAAGATAAAGGAGATGATTTCATGGGACTAAAAAAATGGCTTTTTTCAGGAGAACCTTTAGATGAAAAAAATTATTGAAGTTGAAAGATTATTTGGATTTAAACTCCCTGATGATTATAAAAACTGTATAATGGAAAATGATGGAGGGTTTCCGGAACCTAATACCTTTGATTGTGATGATGGAAGAATTGAAGCTGTTTTCAATGATTTGATTAGTTTTACCGATGAAGATTTAAATATAAAAATGTTTTCTGAATTTTCACCGCGAAAATTAATTCCTTTTGGTAGAGATCCTTTTGGAAATTTACTATGTTTTGACTATAATGACAATGCTGACTCGCCTAAAGTTGTTTTTTATAATTGCGAAGAAACTGGAAGTACATTAATTACCCCAGTATGTCAGTCATTTACAGATTTATTAGATAGATTATATTCTTAAAAATAAAATGAGCACTAACAAAAAGAAAAGTAGGTGGGATTTTAGTGATACAATTTGAGTATTCATATAAACCACTAGTAAGTGAAGATATAAGGAACTTTGAAAATAAGTATGGTGTAACATTACCAGATGACTATAAAAAGTTTTTATTACATAGTAATGGTGGTAAACCTGTTAAAAGAAGGTTTAAAACAGCTGATGGGACGATTACAACTTCAATTATGTCGTTTTTCCCAATAGCAGAAGAAACAGAATCAAATTTGCAAAGCTTTTATAATCAATATAATTTAGGTAAAATAGTTCCGCTTAATTTGCTACCTATAGGCATTGACCCAGCAGATAGCTTGATATGCTTAGATATTGATAGGGATGGTAAAATCTACTTTTGTGACATGGATTATTTTGAAGAAGACAATGAATTAAAAGATGAGTATGTTAAATTAGTTTCAGAGAGTTTTATGATGTTTCTTAATAACTTATATACATCATAAATTAACAAATATGATCGTGTATATAAAAAATATAATAGATAATAATAAGGAAGGTTTTATTGATAAAGATACTAACTTATATTATGAATAGTTAACAAGTATGAACTCTATATTTGTTAACTATTTTATCATGAAAGCGGATTCACGATCTAATCTTGGACGCATACTATCCTTAACTCATTGTTTCATAGAATTGCTCTTTCTTTCGGCAAGTTGCTTCTTTTTTTCATAGGAGCTTTTGACGGTGAAGAAGGTGAATGATACGATGAATGAAGTGGAAAATAAACACAGAAAAGGTAGGTACATCTATGAAGGTAAATAAACTATTATGTGTTGCAATCCCTATCATGCTATTAGCGGGATGTGGTGGGGTAGATAAAGCATCGACAGAAAAACAAGATAAAACAGTTGAAACACAAAAATCTATTAAAAAGGAAAAGGTTTCAAAAGAAGACTATCCTAATAAAATCAATGACTTATGTGTAGAGTTTGATTCAAAGTTTGCAGACTTTAATAAAACACTGAGAGACGCATTAGATGGTAAGGGTGGTACGAAAAAGGATATTGTAAACAAACTAAATGAAGCAAATAAGGTAATTGACAAGTTTTTAGCAATAGATCCACCTAGTGAGTATGCAGAAACACAAAAAGACGTTGAAAAAGCTATGGAACATTATACAAAGGCATTTAAACTAAATAATGAAGTGTTCACTCGAACAAAACAAGGTTCAAAAACAGATAAAGAATTAATGGAAGAAGCTGAATCTGAACTGAAAAAGGGTGACGAGTATTGGTTTGAATTCTATAAAAATCTTGAAGATAAGATAAAAATCGGCACTGATGGTACAGTAACCGCTAAAACTTTAAGAGAATTAGATAAGAAATCTGGTATCGACTCAGAAGTAGTAAGAACTAACTTATCTAAAGAAGGGAAAGAACTAGTAGGTAAGTGGGGATTAGATAAATCGGAAGGCTTTATTGTTTCTTTAATCATGAATGACGATGGAACATACGAAGCGTATGGAAAAGGTGATTATCCAAACAAGGATAAGACTTATGCTAAAGGTAAATGGACTTATGACTCTAATTCTCAAACTATCACATTGCATGTGGAAAAGAACTTAATAAACGGTGAAGAACAAAAAGAGGCAAAGAATGTAGATGTTCCGTATACAGTTCAAAACTTTGATGGAAAGAACATTCAATTATTTAGTCCTAAGACTTTTAACACTATCAAGTATGTAAAACAAAAATAAACTTCGGCTACTGCAACTAATAAAAATCTTTTAAAATATCCTAAGTAAAAAGGTCTAGGTTATATCTGTTACGGTGAACTATCATAAAAGATGTGAGAATCTAATTAAGTGTAAATTTTAAATGAAAAGTATTTATTGAGTAAGGACTAAAAAATAAATTTTAGTCCTTATTTTTTTTTATTACGTTAAAGGTAGTATAGTAGAATAAAAGATGTATAAATTTTTCATTTCAACTAATTTGATCCATAAATTCGCAAAAAAGGTAAAAGGGGTTTGCGTATGAAGGTAGGTATTATTCATTTAAGTGATATACATTTGAAAACTACAGATAATCATATACTTCCTAAGGTACAAAATATTTATTTTTATTTCCTTTTATGTGGGTACTAAATAGGGACGAACAGCAACTATTAGAAAAAGGAAAACCAGTTGAAATTGTAGTTGTAAGTAAAAAAGAACTGCCGGCAAGAGGAGGTACTTATTATACGGTAGAGTATTACTTAGATAATAAACTATACAGTATTCACGTAAATAAACCTTTCTATGATGACGTAAAGAAAGGTGACACATTCGAAGCGATTCAGTACAAAGGTAGAATTAAGATTGACCCAAAATACCATATAGGAGCATACGAATGAGCGAAAAGAAACAGATAAACTTAGAAAAAGAGCCTGATGATTCAGTAGAAGTTATACTTGAAAGTAAAGACGGTAGAGAAGTCTTTATCTTTGAGTCAGATGATTTTGAAGACGATGAACTTGAAGAGTTAGATAAGAAACCTGAATCAGAAAAGAAAAAGAAAAAGAATAAAAAGAAGACTTGGATTTACATTAGTCTTTGCGTTTTACTCTTTGTTGTACTTTCTGTAATTGAGGGGTTTCAAGATAGAGAACTAATTCGTAACGGTAAGCCTATGGAGGTGACTGTTATAGAAAGACAAATCGAAAAAGAGCATATCATATTTAAACACCCTACATTGACATTATACGTAGATAATGAACTTAAAAAGGTATGGGTAAAGCAAGAAACATATGATAAAGCATTATTAGGCAATAAGATTCATGTAGTTAAGTATAAAGGTGAGGTTAAACTAGACCCTAGATATGATTATGAGGATTTAGTAATAGAACGCTATTAATCAAGTAAGTTAAACTTGGTGATATTCATGAAGTGAAACAATTAATAGGTAATGAAAAAGAAATTTTGAACACAATGACTTCATTTGGTACATGGTTACATGTAGCAGTTAAGAAAGGGCATCTTGAAATAGTTAAGTATCTCATTGAAAAAGGAATAGATATTGATGCTAGAGGTGGTACATTCGATGCTTCTGCGTTAAATGTGGCAGCGGGAGCGGGGCATTTGGAGATAGTAAAATATCTAATAGAGGTTGGTGCAGAATTAGATGTGAGCTTAGCAAAAAGAAACCCATTATTTGGAGCGATTTATGGTGGGCATAAAGAAGTAGCCGAGTTTGTAGTTGGAAAAGGTATAGATATTTCAATTCGATATACTGGGGAAAGTATTCAGAATATGGATGCCTATGAATATGCTATAGAATTTGGGCAAACAGAAATTGCTGAGTATTTAAAGGGGAAATTAGAAAAAAGTCGTACTAGTTATTAATTCTCAGTTGGAACTTGTGCCATTAGGAAGATGCTCTTAGATAGTTATACTAGTGAAAGGAATAAAATCATGAAAATAAAACAAGACATTATTGTAAGACCATCCCTTCGAAGGGATTAATAAGAAACATGAAAAGTTTTGGAAGTTAAAATTACTAGAATATTCCTTGATCTTTTTTGAAATATATAATGGTGCAGAAGTTGAGGAAGTTACCCCCATTCTTTCATAGCATAATTGCAAATGGATAAAGAATGGGGGGATAAATATACTCATTAATTAAAATTATAACTATTTAATGGGAAGTAGCAGAACAAAATAAATATAAAAGAACATCTTTTTTATCAAGATGTTCTTTTTTCCTTATACCTAAATTAATTCTTTTGTTATATTATTTCGCTTCATCTTCAGGAATTAAAAAGCTTATATCATACTCATCTAACTTCTCAAGTAATGCGTCTCCATCGATTTTCAATAAATTCATATGAATATTAAATGGTATAAATCCAGCGCGCTTATTAACTCGATACAGCCTTTGTCCTTTTGAAGGTATAGAGGCAATATATCGATCTTCAACATCATCTTCCATCACAATTCCTAAATACTTTTGCCCTTGGATTGCATAAGGTAAAACACCTAATACATCCTCCAAAGCAATTTTCACAGGATATTTTGGATTGTTAATAATTGTAATGTATTCTTGTTCTAAAATGATGGCTGGTTTTTTCGTAAGCATTTTTTGGATAACTTTCCAAAGAGCAATTAGTACAACGAATGCAAGAGCTCCAAATAAAAATCCAACTATGAAATTAGGCTCCTCAGACGAAAATGCATACATAACAATAAAGAGAAACATCACTTCAACTACCAAAGTCAAAAAAAATAATCCGACTACTTTTCTCTTTGACTCATAAATATCATATTTTCTCATACGATTCCCCCACTCATATAAATCCATCTTGATTTTCCAACATATTCGTCATCGCTATGCAGAACCAAAAGCAAAATGCCTATCCTATATAAATTGAAAAGTTTATGTGCCTTTTCAATTTATATATAATCTATTTCGCCCAACAGGACTGCAACATACAACACACATTCTCAAAGCGGCGATGTTTTAAATCTTCATTTGAAATCCAAAAATATAACATTCTACTTTCCGGTAAACCATTTTGCGTGTTTGTTCGTTGTGCAATTCTTCTAAATTCAATTGAGTGATAAAATGAAGGGGATGCTCTTTATATGTAGGATACATAAATAATACGGGTAAATTAAGAGCTCTCCCCATTTTCGAACAACCTATCGGTAATGCTTCCTCATGTCTTGGCACAACTTTTATACATTTACAAACATCGCCAATAGCTCTTCTTTCATATGTTAGTTGATATTTGCCAATCAATGCCTCCATACGTTTTTTTATAAAAACTTATAATTTAAAAAATTAGTACCTATACATCATACCATGAAAACGCTCATCACTTACTTTGTTTATCTTTATATCAAATTTTTAATGATCGTTTTAAAGAAACGTATGTTCGTGTTCGGGTTGATATGATATACTGATAATGTAAATATATTCCGTGTTTTTATATCTGGAATTTCAGATATGCGAGAGAATAGGTATTATCATATGTATATGATATAACGATGAATTTATAAAAGAACTAGGGAGGCAGAGAGGATGGCAGTCAGTACATATCAGTTGTTTCAACACCTTAATATGACAGGAGCACAAGAAGAATTAGCATTGCGTTACTTGCAGACGAGAGATGAAGAAGTTTTAAAGCATATAGAACAAACGACCATTCGCGAAAATAAGCGTAGTGATTTTGCTTGGCAGTTCATGAATGACTTTAGGAAAACATATAAGCAAGATCCAGTGTTTTTTCGGTTATTCTATCATTTACTTGAGGATCAATTGTTGAATGTTCTTCTCGTGCGTTTTTCATATATGAGTTTTCCAGATATAAAGGTTTATTTCGAAAAAAGCGGTCTTTCATTCGATAGACTTGTAGTATTTGCTTGTAAGTATTTAACGAATCTTTCGCGTTCTGTAAATGAAGCGGATGTTTTTCTTAGACAATTAATAAGGGAGAATCCGAATTATATAGAAGAACAGTTGCAAGTTATAACAGGTCAGCAAAAATTACTTTTGCTTCTAGTTATGTTAGATGCAGATTATGAGAGATTTCTTCCTTATCGTTCTTTACTGGAAGAAGAATTGGAAGAGCATGCGGAGTATATATTGAGGTTAAGTGGAGCGGAAGAGAAGATTGAAGCAGCTCAAAGGTACGTTCGAGGTGAAGCTGTTAGTAAAGTATTTGCTGGGTCATCTTTACCTGACTTTACTTGGCAGCAAATTTTTCGTATGTATCCACATTCGGATGTTGCAAGAAGATATATGGAATTGTTAGTGAAATGCTCTGTAAAAAATTTTATGAATTATGCAATTTCACATGTCAGCCATACTCTTGAACAGTCTGGGAATTACAAAAAAACAAAAAGTTTTTATGCACAATTGTATGAAACAACTCGAGATTTGTGTGAACAATTCGGTATTTCAGAGGAAAGATTTTTCGCATATCGCCTTACACAGCATCATTTAGGTGTTGTTGATTTTGATCGCGTATATGAATATCAATTGTTGCTTCGAATGGTGGAAGAACAACCGGAATTTGTGCAGCGTACACTGCAATATTTAAGTCAAAGTCATTACCTTTTCGTATCAATGCTTTTAGCGGAAAAAGGGTACGAGCTACATAGAAACAAAGTACGTGAAGAGTTTTTAACGGTTGTCCTTCAAACAAAATCATCTGACATACGTGGTACATATCGTGACTATCTATTAGGCACTTTATCATTTGAGGATATGAAGCAATGGTTCGAAAGCTCGAAGTTTAGAAATAATTACTGGAGAATGCCTGTTTTAGAAATTGCATTACTTTGGGATATAGAGGAAGCAGTAAAGAGGGAAGCCACTCTTACGCTTCAACTTGGGAAAGGGTATAACTATAGTTTATATGAACTTCTGCAGCGGTATGCTGCTATGGAAAACTCACCAGAAAAGGTGCTGGAAGATCTGCTTTCCTACGGTTTATCGATGGAGAAGCTCGTTTCTTATTCCATTGAACAAGCTTCCGGGCATAGTGAGAAGCGAGATAAGGCGACGGAGGCACTCGTTCGTTTGTTTGTAAAAGAACGAGCGTATGTGAAAGGTGAATTTCCTGAGTATTCTGCAGATGAACGGATTTTTATTTTGGATGAGTTGGCAAAGGATAACGCAGTTCAGACGCGTGATCTTCTTATTCAAAGTCTTGGGGATTCCTCTAAAAAGGTACGTACCGCTGCAGTTGAACTTCTTACAAAAGATACGGAAGCTGCAGAAGATGTAGCAAAGGAATTAAATCATAAAAAGAAAGTTGTTCGCGAAAATGCAATGCAAACACTTTTATATTATAAAATTGACAAATATACAAAGCTTGTACAGGAAGCTTTACAAGAAAAGAAAAACGCTTCTTTGACGGAGAAGTTTGCTCCATTGCTTGGTGACGGGGAATTAGAAGGAGCATCAGGAAGTATAGAAGCTCTTTGCACGCGTATTTTAACGCCGCAAAAAAGGAATGCACTTGTGCAGTGGCTCGGATTTGAACCGCAGATTCGTCTTCGCGATTCCGATACCATTGCAGATGCAATGATTCCTCTTGCATATTTTCAGCAGTACGTATCAGATTCTGTTATTGAGAAGAAGGAAGTAGCAGAAGCAATAAGCGCTGCTCTTAACGAACAAGATTTGAAGGAAAATATACAAGCGATCTATCAGCTTTGGGTTTCTCAAGGCGCGGAATCGAAGAAACGCGGTATTCTTTCGTTGTACGGTATTTACAGTGATGATGAAATGGCGATGCAACTCAAAAAGCAGATTGATGAGTGGGCACTTGGTATGCGCGGAGCGATTGCTGCTGCAGCTGTTCAGGCGCTAGCGTTGTCCCAATCACATATTGGGCTAATGTCTATCCATGCGATGGCATTTAAGTATAAACATAAGCAAGTGCGTAATGCTGCGAAAGAAGCGCTGAGTCTCGCTGCTAAAACGCGTGGTATTACAGAAGAAGAGCTAGAAGATCAGCTTGTCCCAGACCTTGGGTTTAATAAGCGCGGTGAAAAGACAATTGATTACGGCAGCAGAACATTTACTGCCTATTTAACTCCAAACTTGAAAATTGAGCTGAAAACGGGAGAAGGAAAACGAATAAAGTCGCTTCCGAAACCAAATGCAAAAGATGATGCGGAAAAAGCTGAGGAGGCTAAGGCGGAGTTATCCTCTATAAAGAAGCAGCTCCGAACTATGATTACGATGCAAACGCAGCGTCTTGAAACAGCACTTTCTCTGAATCGCTATTGGTCACAAAATACATGGAAGTCTCTGTTTGTAGAAAATCCAATTATGCAGCAGTTTGCTATCTCCCTTATTTGGGGTGAGTATAAGGAAGGAAAGTTGCTTGCGATGTTCCGCTATATGGAGGATGGCACGCTTAATACGATTGAAGAAGAAGAGCATGAACTTACGCCAGACACTGTTATCGGTCTAATCCATCCGCTAGAATTGTCAGAAGAGGAACGAGAATTATGGAAGGAACAGCTAGAAGATTATGAGGTGACTCAGCCATTTCCGCAAATTGACCGCGAAGTATTTCAGGTTGAGGAGAATGAGGAAGTCACTGTGGAAAGATTTGCTGGTATCCAGATCAATGGCCGTTCGCTGTTTGGTAAGATGACGAAGTACGGCTGGAGTCGTGGATCGGTTCAAGATGCCGGTGTATATTATACATTCTATAAAGAAGATACTCGCGCTGGACTAGGGGCGGAGCTTACGTTTGAAGGGGCACCGGTTGGGTATGAAGGCGAGGAGGATGTGTGCGTATTTGAAATTCAATTTTACAAAGCAGGCACGGTGAGCCGCGGTTCATATGACTACGACGAAATTGATCATGAGAGACGCGTTTTACCAAAGCGAGTATCGGAACGCTTTTTCAGCGAAATTTTATATGATATAAAACGGGCAACAGAATCGAACCTTGGCCGTGATGAAAACTGGCGCAGTAAGCGATAAGAAAGGAAATGACATATGCAGTCTATTAAACCATTAATGGAAGAATTATATGAAATAGAATTGAATGCGTTAGAAGCGAATGATTCGTTTCCAAAACCACCTAACTGGCGATTGTCACCGCGTGCCGTTCGGACGTTTATTATCGGACAAGAAGAACCGCTTCTTTGGGAAGGAAAAGAAGTGGAAATTAGTCGTAAGTTTTATGGTAATGATGCGCTTGTGGAACGAGCGATTGTTACATTAGCAGGGAATCGCGGACTTATGTTAATCGGAGAGCCAGGAACAGCAAAGACGATGCTAAGCGAGCTGCTTTCTGCCGCAATATGCAGAAATAGCCGTAACACTGTGCAAGGAACAGCTGCTACGATGGAAGATACGATTAAGTATTCGTGGAACTATGCACTTCTTCTTGCGAAAGGGCCTGTAAGGGATGCGCTTGTGCCAGGACCTCTCTTTGTTGGGATGGAACAAGGGATATTAACTAGATTTGAAGAATTGACTCGCTGTCCGCAGGAAGTGCAAGATTCATTGATCAGCGTTCTGAGCGATAAAGTACTAAATATTCCGGAGTTTGGGGAGCAAGGAATTCTTACAGCTAAGCCTGGATTTAATATTATTGCGACGGCTAACACACGAGATCGCGGTGTGAATGAGATGAGTAGTGCATTGAAGCGTCGTTTTAATTTTGAAACGGTGCATCCGATTAAGGATGTAAAGCTTGAAGCAAAAATAATAGAGTCACAAGTAACGCGCTTATTAGGAGCATCAGGCATTACACCAAAAGTGGATGAGACGGTTGTTCAGCTGTTAGCGACTGTTTTTCATGAACTACGGGAAGGTGTAACTGCTGAAGGAAAACGAATCGATCAGCCATCTTCTGTTATGAGTACTGCAGAAGCAGTATCGGTATATTATCAAAGCGCAATGGATGCGTATTATTATGGAAGCGGACAAGTGAAGATGGATGCGCTTGTTCGGTATTTATCGGGCACAATTGCGAAAGAAAACAAGGATGATTTAGAAAAGCTGCGCAGTTACTTTACAAGCATCGTTAGGGCGCGAGGTCAAGTAGGAGGAGAGGTATGGAAGTCGTTTTTCGAAGCTCGCAATCAGCTGAAGTAAATGCATTGTTTCAAAGAGCTTACAATTTAGATCACAACGTCGTATACGTGCCAATTCGCCATCATAGTCCTGCGTGCTCTTTTCATGTACAAAAGATCGTTAAATTCTATAAACCGGATGCGATTCTTATAGAAGGACCGATAGATTGCAACCCTCTTATTCCGCATATTGTGAGTGCAGAAAGTGAGGCTCCAATTTGTATATATTGCAGTTATGATGATAAAACGGATGTGCTTGAAAGAGGAGAAAGTGGAAAGTACCGTGCGTACTATCCCTTTCTCGACTATTCACCGGAACTTGTCGCGCTGCGGGAAGGAGCTGCGCGCAATATTCCAGTTTCATTTATTGATCTTCCTTATAAAGAATATTTGTTTGCAACGAAAAATGAGGAAGAGAATGGGAAGTATGACGAACAATATTTCCGGCACAGTCAATATGTTCGTATGCTTTCGGAAAAAACGGGGTGCCGAAGTTTCCATGAATTTTGGGAGAAATACTTTGAATTCCAAGGCTTTCATCTGACAAGCGAGGAGTTTGTCCGTCAGCTCTTCGATTATTGTTATTATACGCGCGCGGACTATACGCAGGAGATGCTGATAGAAGACGGATGCGCAGCCAGGGAGATACACATGGCAAAGGAAATTGAAAAAGCGCGTAAAGTGTATGACAAGGTGCTCGTTATTACCGGAGGCTTTCATGTGAAGGGGCTTCTTGAATTGGAAGGGAAAAAGAAAAAGCTGTCCAAAAGCCCATTATCTAAAGCGTATGCCAAAAACTACCTTATGCCGTATTCCTTTTTGGAAAGCGATCAGATGCGTGGCTATGAGAGCGGTATGCCTGCACCTGCTTTTTACCAACATATTTGGGAGAACAGGGATGAATCGGTAGCTGAGCAATTTATGATACGAATTGCTAGACAGCTAAAGGCAGAAGGAATATCAATGGCAGATGAGATTGAAGCTGCGCGAATGATACGTGAACTTGCACTGCTTCGAGGAAAGATGCAACCTGGATTGTATGAACTGATGGATGCAGTGCGTAGTGCATTTGTGAAAGGTGAGATATCTGCAGCAAATAAGCCTTTAGCGCTGCTTCAGACGAGTTTGCAAGGGACGAAGCGCGGGAAATTGTCAAAAGAAGCGGATGTGCCGCCGCTCGTGCATGATTTTCGTGCTTCTGTTCGTTCGTTTCGTCTTCCAGCACGTTCTACTGTACCACAGGAGACGATTATTGACATATACAAGAAAGAAAGGCACTTGCGTTTAAGTCAATTCTTTCATTGCCTCGCTTTTTTAGGAGTTCCGTTTTGCGAGAAGCTGCGCGGCCCAAACTTAGCTAGAAAGCAGAATATGAATCTTATGCGAGAAACTTGGAAGTATCGTTTTTCAGCACAAGTAGAAAGTGCTCTGATTGATTTATCTGTGTATGGCGGAACGGTGAGAGAAGCCGCGCAAGAAATGCTGCGAGCAAAGCTGTATAAGGCGAAAGGACGGGCTGGAGAGGTGGCCCTTTTATTGCTAGAAGGCTACTTAAGTGGGCTGTTTTCTGACTTTTCCATGTACACCCAATTTATAGATGAAGCCGTGCAAGAGGATGGAGATTTTGCTTCTATGGCAGATTGCGCTTACTATTTATCACAAATAGAAAAAGCAAATCAGCAAGCGGATCATGCTAGACATAAAGCACTTTCGTTATTTTCTGTTTTAGATGGGGGCGAACCAGCAATTATTGCGGAAAAGCTTATTGATTTGTATACAATGCAGCCTGCAGACCAGCAATTTATTGAAGCGCTGGAGCTTTATTTGCAAAAGGAAAAACGAGAAAGCCGAGTAGAGGGAGCAGTATTTGGGCTGTTAACTTCTTTAGGGAAGCGGAAAATCGATGAGGTAATGCAAGTGGCAAAAGGATATTTTTATGGAAGTGGCGATATGCAAAAGCAAGCTCCGATATTTTTGAATGGTTTGTTTGCTGGCGCAAAAGATATCTTCTTATATAACCACTCGTTACTTGACGGAATGTCTCATGTTCTAGAAGAACTTGATGAAGAGACATTTTTACAAGTATTGCCACATTTGCGCCTCTTGTTCAGTCAATTCACGCCGCTTGAGGTGGATACGATTGCTAGACAGATTGCTCGATTATATGGTGCTACAGAAGAAATAATAAAAGAAGAAGGAATTTCCGAAGAGGTGCTGACGTATGCAATGCAGTTAGATCGCAAGGCACGGGAAATTTTAATGAGACGGGGGCTAGAAGATGGAGAATAACATTTCTTTAAATCGCTGGCGTCTTGTTCTTGGGAAACATGCAGATGACCAAATCACATTTCAGGAAGAAGACCCTGCATACAGAGCAATGGATGAGGTGCTGGAGTTTTTGTACGAGAGAGAACGCGGAGAAGAACGCGGCGGGTCGTTGGATCCCTCTCAGCTAACAGTGCCGACTTGGATTTCGAAAGTGCGGGAGTTATTTCCGAAAGAAACTATTGAGATTATGGAAAATCATGCGCTAGAAAAGTATGAATTAACGGCTCTATTGCAAGATAAGCAAACGCTTGAAAAAATGGAGCCGAATATGAATTTATTAAAATGCATTTTACAATTTAAAGATTATGTAAAACCGGATGTATTAGACACAGCTAAACGTATTGTAGCGAAAGTCGCTGAGGAGCTGCGGCGTAATTTAGAGCAAGAAGTGAAGCACGCTTTAAGCGGTAGACCGGATCGAAATCGTTCTAGCCGCGTTCGTACGATGCGCAACTTTGATTTTAAGAAAACGATTCGAAAGAACTTAAAGCATTTTGACAAGGAAACAAAAGCCATTCATATTGAAAAACCGTACTTTTATGCTGCCGCGAAGCACGTTAGCCCATGGCGTGTGATCCTCGCAGTAGACGAGAGCGGAAGTATGATTGATTCTGTTATTCATAGCGCAGTTATGGCGGGTATTTTTGCAAGCTTACCGACGATTAAGACAGATCTGTTCATCTTTGATACAGCTGTTGTTGATTTAACGGATCGTATTGACGACCCGGTGGAAACGCTTATGAGTGTACAGCTTGGGGGAGGAACATATATTGCTCAGGCGCTGCGCTACGCAACGAATAAAATCGAGATGCCTCATAAAACAATTGTCGTGCTTGTAACAGATTTATATGAAGGTGGCAGTTACAATGAAATGTACCGAGAAGCGATGAAGATTGTAGAATCAGGAGCAAAGCTGATCGTGCTAACATCTCTGGATCCGACTGCACAGCCTTTTTATGATAAACAGGCAGCTAAAAAAATGGCGGCGCTCGGTGCTCATGTAGCGGCGTTAACACCAGGGAGGTTGGCACAATGGATCGCAACAATCATTTCTTAAATGTTCTTTCCTCTATTGATGAAACATACTTAATTGCCATGTCTAACAAAGGAACATATAAGAGAGCAATGAAGGATTTGGCCGTTGTATCAAATGTCAAAATGGACGTAGAAGAGGGTGCAGCGCAAATACATCTTGATGACGGAATTACTGTAACGTTTACGGGTGATATACGCAGTTACTCTTGTAGTTGTGAAGCCCGTTCGATTTGTAAACATGTCATTATGGCTCTATTAGAAGCAAAGAAGATGTACGAAGGTGAAGAGAACATAAAAGTTGATTTCTCTGCTCTTTTGAATGTGAACGTTCGCAATATTGTCTCCGAAAAAATGTGGGCTGAAATGATGTTTCGCGAAACATTTCAGCAAAAGTTTGTTTTAGAAGAAGAGGGGGCTTTAATTGCCACTTTCCCAGAAGAGAATATAACAGTTCGCTTTCTAACAGCTGAATCGGTAGCGGATGCGATCTGTACGTGCAAAGCAGAGGGGATATGCCGGCATAAGGCGGAAGCGGTATATTGGTATCAAAAAGAGAAAGGAATCTCGCACGAAACGAAACAGATGCATCCTCTTATCATTGCGCCGGATAAGCTATCTATTTTCAAAGAAATGATCGAGCAAATTGTTCACTTTGGATTAACACGCCTTACCGAAAATACAATCTATGAAATAGAACAACTTTCTGTAAAAGCACGTTCTTTGAAACTCGCAAAGTTAGAGAATTTATTTCGTAAGTTCGGGGCGGATATTGGGCTATATCGGATGAAGCATGCATCTTTTCAAATGGCATCTTATCGGCAAACGGTGTCCGCGATTTATGAACACATTTTGTTGTTAGAGCGCCACCATCTGCAAGAGAGTCCGTTTCGTTCGGAATATTACGAAGTTCCACCACTTATTTTGCATGCTTTTGGTGCATCTGGCTGGCAAACGAAGTCTGGTTATGTTGGTGTGACGTATTATTTCTATAATCGAGAACAGGAAAAGTGGATCACATACACACAGTCGCGCCCCATGTTTTATGAAGGGAGCAGCACAACTTCTGAAGAACTCCATGAAAGGCAAGTTCCATGGGGAATTGCAGGGAAAGGATACGAACTATCTCGTTCATCTATCCGATTGAAGCAGGCAAAACTTAACGCCGATTTTCAATTGTCATCTAGCTCACAGACAGTAGGAGAAGTGGAAGGGAAAACAAATGTGGCAGAGTGGCAATCTCTCTTTTTAACCTCATGGGAAGAACTATTAAAAAAAGTAAAAGAGCAAAGGCTAGAGGCAAATAAACAAGGAATCTTTTGTATCGAAGTTGCTGAAATAGGAGAATGGAAGTTTCAGAAGCAAGAACAAAAATGGATCATACCTCTTATCGATAAGAATGGGAAAACATTGCAAATGCAAATGATGAAACGACCAGAAAATGAGCGAATGATTCGACTTGTAAAAATATATGTGGACTCGTTGCATATAAAGAGAATGCTCGTTCATCCTTATCAGGAAGGAACAAAGCTCGTTGTTACACCTATCATTTTATATACAGAAGCAGGAGAGATTATAAATACTACACTGAGTGAAGGGGGAACGTTCTATGATCGAGTTAATGCGCCTAATCGATGAATTGGAAGAAGTTCTAGATGAGATGCTTGTCTCAGGAGCAGGGACTGTCCCTCTTTCCTTTTTTCAGGATATAAAACGAGAATGCGAAAAGTATGGTCTTTCTTATGCTGCCACGCAGCTGCTTATCATAGAGGAAGAGCGAAACAAGGCCCGCTTTCTTCATAAAGAAGAAACAAACAAACTGACAGAAGCGTTTTGTAAGTTGCAGGAATATATTCAAGTTATAAAGGCTGAAATGCTGCATTTATAGATAAGGTAGAAGGTGTTGTAGCAGATACTGCTATAGGGAGATTTTAGCTACTAATAAATATCATAAAGATGAAACTAAGAAAGAAGCAGGAGAGTATTTTAGGGGAATCTTTGCTTGATTTCTAGTTGTTAAAAGTTTTTTGATACTTGAATTAGAAACCTGTGACAGTAAATAAGTGAGATGACATTTTAATGCCCCCAACTCTAATTGTATTCGTAAAAATATCTATTAATTATTTTGATAGGTGTTTCATTAAAAACCTACTATTACCATGATAAATCATTAGTAGTATGAATAAGCAAAGCGAAAATTTTCCCTTGTTATTGTCCTGGCAATTAGTACAATACAGGAATTTTCGCTTTTTGTATGTTTTTTCTTTCTGCCAACCCCGTGATTTGGTGCTGAACTTAATTTTCGTTAATTGGTCTGATTTTTTCCATCCAGTTAGCTACTTCTATTGCAGAGACATCCTTTTCATTCTTAAGATTATGAGTAATTGATTTGTAGTCATCATTATTTCGGTTTTGACTTAACTTAAAGGAAGTTTCGACTTTCTCAACTTTTATTTTGAAGCCTACAATCCCTTTCATCTCTTGTTTTAAAAATTTTGGATCTAAAGTATCCCATAATACTCCATTATCTCTACCTTGTTCATATTTCTTTAGCATTTTTGCTAACATAAGCTCTAATTCTTCGCCTTCTACGAGCTGAGCTGTACCATATACATGGACTGATACATAATTCCATGTGGGTACATTTTCTTGAGCGTACCAGGAAGAAGAGACATAAGCATGTGGTCCTAGAAATGTAACTAATACTTGAGGATTTTCTTTTAACAATTTCCAGTGATGATTGGCATAAGCGAAATGTCCAGATAAATAAGTATGTCCCTGTTTATTATATATATCCAGCGGAAGGTGTGTTGCAATTGGAAAGTCTTTCGTACTAGATATTAAGGTTCCAAATGAATAGTTTTTGATAAGTTCTAAAATAAGTTCTGAATCTTGCACTTCAAAATATTTAGGTGTATACATAAAAATCCTCCTTAAAGTGTGAAAATCTATAATGATTAATAAAATATAACATAGCTTATTTGAAATAAAATATAACATAGCTTATTTGAAATAAAATATAACATAGCTTATTTGAAATAAAATGATTTTTCAAAAAATACAGAAGGGTTTTAGCAAAAAGGAGAATAATAGATGAGTAGAATCGCAATTAAAATAAGCCCTAATGGTACGCTTAATAACTATATAGTTCCTTTGAGAAAGTATACTGATTTAGGAATTACAGACATAAAAAATAAAATTGAAAACGAAGATTGGTTTGCTGAAACGGATGCGAACGATATTGACGATATGCAGAGTTTGAAAGGGTTAGTTGATAATTTGTTGGAGTTAGGCGCAAAAGTAAAAATATTTGAAAGTGATGAATATGGAGAGGGGATTTTTGATTATCAAGAAATTTCTCACCAAGAATTTATTAATCATATGAAGCGATTAAAAGAAATTATGGAAGAATTACAGGATTACGATGATAGGTTAGTTGATACCAGTACGTAATGAATAGAGTTCTTAATGAGTGTTTTGATTACACAACAATTCTTAGCTTAGGTGGTTCAGAGAAAGTAGGTATAATAAGTAATGAACTATGGTGTATTTAGTAATTTAGTTGAAGAAGTAATTCAGTTTTCAAAAAGTTTTCAGGGTGAACTTACTCATAATATTTCCGATAAGATTGTTATTATTAATGATATAAAAAAAGCAGAGCATTTCGCTTATGATGAGATATTTGGTGATGATGAGTATAGTTGGAAAGATATTAGAGAATTGGAAATGAGTGAAGATTGGTGTAGTTATTATGCAATGTCAGAAAATGAAAAGCCTAAAGGGTTGGAAGAATTATTAGAAATTATTGATGATAATGTGCGAAAAAGCCCATTTAAATATAGTATATTTTATAACGATGTTGTAGCTGACCTTACTAACTGTGCTATTAATAGAGCAATAAACGGAAAGAGTAATTCCTTTTTTGAAGAATTGTTTGATATATATAAATTTGGTGCTTTTCCTTGTGGTTGGGATGGCAATGATCCAGAAGGGAAAATTGTTGCGTATAAATTGGATTGATGAGATTTCTCTATTCTTATTTCTTTAATTTAATCAAATAAAAAATTAGACGGGTAAATAGTTTGCATTTCACGAAAAGTGTTTTTTATTTTAACATAGGGTGCGGGTGATTTAGTGAAATATTGGGGAGACAACGAATTATTTGAAGCGATCAAAGAGGACTATAATGATTTTTTAAGTTTAAATAGAGGATATAGAGAGGCAATAGCAGCAGAATGGAGGACATTATGATAAAAATCGATAGAGATGGTGAAGCCTACTGGAGTGAAACCGTTGATTTAGGTGTTTTAGGTAAGTTTAATAGCATTTTTATAAATTTAGATGGATGCGATATAACAGGGGCGACGGATGATATGTCCCAAGAAGAGAAGATAGAAAAAGCTACAAAATATTATGGTAATAGATTCAAGGAATTAGAAGCAAATGTGTGTTTTATAAATGAGCAATTTCTAATGTGGATTATAACGCATTTATGTGATATAGAATATCCATTTTGGGAATTTGGTGATGAAGATGAAGGCAGTGAAGATTATCCAGATTATATAGTTAAGGAAGAAATAAAAAAATTCGAAGATGAAAATGGACAATTGAAACATGATCCGTATAGTCCAAGTCCTATCTATAAAGAAATTCAAGAATATAATGCATATAATAATGAAGGTAATTTATCAAGTTATGAAATTATAGCGAAATATTTACCAGTTCTTGATTTTAAAAAACTTGTAGATACAATTAGAGCTAATAGCATAGATACATATGAAGATAACATAAATTTTCAGGTGAGTAGCGAGGTTTGTGGTGGTATGTTACTTTGTGCTACCTATGGAACAATATATACCAATAATGAGTTAGAAGTTACGCATAATTGTTAATACAAAAGTGACTGGTGACAATAAAAATGGTGATTATATGGAGAAATAATTTAACATGTAGCGAGAAGTAAATCCCAATGTTAAAGTAAAAGATTTACTCTGTATGGCCGAAATGCTACCGGATTAGCCCCCATCGTTTGGATACAGGTAACCTTATTTGTCCTTTTTCATACGTTTACACAGGTGTTGATTATCCAGTTTCAGACAAATCACACCTATATAAACGTTTGTAGTTTCTTAGGAATGTTTAAAAAATAAGCTATTTTAAGCCGTTGTAAACCAATAAACAGCAAAATAACTTTCTTCCGTTTCCATAACAAAAAATTCATCATTCCATTCTGGTTCATAAGCATAAGCAATTCTGATTCCTTCAATAGGGAACTGGATAGGTTTAATAAGGGGGGCATATCTGTTTCTCAATTCTGTGAATTCTTCTTGGGATAGTGTTTTCAGTTCTTCTTGTTCAGCCCTAAATTTTTTTTCAAATTCCCACATAGGCATATCTTCAACGTGTTTTCCTTTATACCAAAACCAATGCATATTTCTTCGTTCAATGAATTGGCACTTTGCTGCAAAATCTTCCAAGGTTTTAATCGTGTCGTAACTGCTTTTTCCTTTGCTATGTTCAAAAGCATATATTGTCTCTTCACCACAATTTGATAATTCATCA
Source organism: Bacillus cereus group sp. N21 (assembly GCF_016483395.1). Taxonomy (NCBI): domain Bacteria; kingdom Bacillati; phylum Bacillota; class Bacilli; order Caryophanales; family Bacillaceae; genus Bacillus; species Bacillus cereus group sp. N21. Next base: position 10,716 of record NZ_JAEHBX010000038.1, on the reverse strand, counting down.
TCTTCTATTACAAAATATTTCATATCTAAAATCTCCTAGCTTCTTGTCTTGTAAATAATCAATTTCTTTTCAAAAGACCATATTGATTAAGGATGAAAACTTTTTCTTTTTTAATTTTTATGCAAGAATGGATATATTTTTGTTTTATTAGGTATATTTCATTGGTGTTTTATGTAAAATTTGTATATCTGCTAGTTAGTCTAACATATTATTTTCATACAATCTAATTTAAGTAAATTGTGAAATACAGAAGCTTTAAGATTAATAGACGAAAAAGATAAGATTTTTCAAAAGTGCTAATAATTGCCAAGATTTTGATTAACGAGTATAATGAAATCAATAAGTAACAAAAAGAAAAGGGCAGTGTAGGAAAGAATTTCTTCGCCTTACATGCGGTAGGTCGCAGGTTCGAATCCTTGCCTCTCCTTATGTTTTATAAACATAAGGAGAGTAGCTCAGTTTGGTAGAGCAACATATTGAGTCTTTCCGCCTATCTCCCTTTTTTATAATTCATATTTAATAGATTTGGGTAGTGTAGAGAAGGATTTCTTCGCTTTGGACGCCGTGTGTCATGGGTTCGAATCCCATCCTTTCAATTTTGGAAGGTAGCTCAGTGGTAGAGCAACGTAATGAGCCTTTTCGCTTATCTCCCAAATCTTTAAACATTATATATAACAGGAACAGTGTAGATAGCTTATGCTTCGTTTGCTAATATTAAATACTATAGATTCGATCCTAATCGATGCGGGAAGGTCCGCACCGAATTCGTACTTTTCTTTGATTCATAACACTAAGGTAGGAGTTACTTCGTCATATAGGGATTGTGTTTGTGGGATTCGATTCCTGTTTTGAATATTTCTTAAGTGTTAGGAATGAGTGAAAAGAGCAACGTATATACGTTGCCTTTTTTATTTGTATTTCAACCAGTAGTGTCAAAAAAACATCTGGGGGTAGATAATAATGTCAAAGTTTAATCATTCTTCTCAAGGAAGCCGTCAAACGTATACAAAAGAGGGCGGAACAGCTTATAAAATGTATGATAAAGATAAATTAGTTACGATGGTATTAACATCTTTCTTTAATGAGCCTAAATTTTATGGAGACAACAGCGAAGAGTTAGTTACTATTGCAAAACAAATCATGGACCGAGATCCTAAATTTGTTGCAAGTTTAGCAGTGTATGCACGTGAAGTGTTCTATATGCGTTCTGTTACACATGTATTAGCAGTGGAACTCGCAAACCACCCTGAAGGTCGTAAATATGCTCGTCAAACAGTTTCTCGTATTGCGCAGCGTCCGGATGATGTAACAGAAATAATGGCATATCAATTAGGGGTATATGGTCGGAAAAATCCAATTCCAAACTCTTTGAAAAAGGGGTTAGCAGATGCCTTTTCTACATTTGATGAATATCAATTAGCAAAATACAATCGCACAGGAAAAGACGTTACATTGAAAGATGTATTCCGTTTAGTAAGCCCATCTGCCAAAAAAGGAACAGAACGTTATGAACTTTATAAACGTTTGTTAGAAAACACACTGCAAGTACCATATACATGGGAAACACAGCTTTCTCAAAAAGGAAACAAAAAAGAAGTATGGGAAGAATTAATTGATAGCGGTAAAGTGGGTTATATGGCCTTACTTCGTAACCTCCGCAATATCGTAAATTCAGGTGCATCAAATATTGATACAGTATATAACATTCTTCGCGATCCTGAGAGAGTGAAAAAATCAAAACAATTACCATTTCGCTTTTTTTCAGCCTATCGTGTTGTGCAAGAAAAATTACCACAAGCAGGAAGCGAATTATTAGATATATTGAATGATGCAATTGAAGCATCTGTTACAAACATGCCGAGGTTATCAGGAACAACATTTATGACAGCAGATATCTCAGGGTCTATGACATGTTATCCTGTTTCAAAAGATGGGACTGTTAAATGTGCAGATATTGCTACACTTATGATGGCAATGGCACACTCCTTCTGTGATAATTCTATTACATCTGTATTCGCAACTGATTTCAAAGTGATAAATGTTTCTACCCGTTCTGGTATTTTAGAGAACATGAACACATTTTTATCTGAAGTTAATAAACATGGATATGGAACAAACTTACATCTTTCTATCAAATATTTATTAGATCACAAAATCAAAGTTGACCGCATTCTTGTCTTCTCTGATGAGCAAGTGTACGGAGATAGGTATGGAGACAATTCTTCACAAATTCTTCTTGAAACATATCGTCGTAAAATGAATCCTGATGTTTGGGTTCACTCTTTCAATTTAAATAGTTACGGTAATCAACAATTCGTAGGAGAGAAAGCAAATTTAATCGGCGGTTGGAGCGAAAAATGTTTGGACTTCATTCAATATGCAGAAGAAGGAACAGATTCCCTTATTTCGGCTATCGAAAATTATCAATAATTTTTGTTACACTCTTTGTATTTAGAAGACGGAATAATTAGGATAACGGCAGGTCTAGTTAACCATGATGCAATAAAAAGAAACTCATAATCTTTATCTCAAGGAACCAATGATTTTCTAATTAAAGCAGGTTTATCTGGAGCTGCTCCTCCATTTCTATGATTTGAGCCGTTAGCTAATCTTGGTGAGGATAGATTAACTACAAAAGCAACTGGATAGTAACAAACAATAAATTGCCTACTGATAAGATGAAACTAGTTTATGAAATTTTAATAAAGCATGCTGTTAATTACAATATTAAGGAGTTTGAAAATGAAAATAATTAATAGTGAGTATGGTGGTTTTGTCGTTTCAAAAAATATTCTGGCTGGCAAACCAGTTAGATATTCATTTAGAGAAGAAAGTTCTATCCCGCAATTAAATGGCTGGAATTTGTATGCTATAGATGATACTGATGAATATGTGAATCATGCGGATAATTTCATCATTTTAAACGCGGAATCTATTTTTAAAATCGCCCCTGTAATGTTTGAGATTTTTGAAGCGCCTTATGGAACGGATCTATGCTGGCTATATGAAGAAGGTATTCATATTGGATTTTATGATGTAGTCGCCGATAAAGAAGTGACCATTAATGAACTTATAAAACAAAACTAGTTTTTTCATGTAGCTCTATTTTATAAGTTCTTCAGTAGATGACAAACAAGCCCATTATAAGCCTCTTCCAACCCCCTTATAAACCCCTACCAAGTAATAAATCATTAAATAAACAAAAGAAAAAACAACTACAAGAACTACTACAAAAAAATAAAAAAGTAACATTCTAGTACTAGTAAAAATTATAAAATAAATCCACCAAATTTCTGCCTGCAATCCTATATATATGAAGGAGTAACCAATTCTATATTTAACACTAAAAGGGTAGGAGGAAGAAACATGGGAGTATACCGGAGTGTACAGGTGAATTTTTGGCAAGATGAGTTTGTGCTGGATTTAATGCCAGAGGAGCGTTATTTTTATATGTATTTGCTGACATGTTCGAAGACGAGACAATGCGGGATATACCCACTGCCACTACGTTTGGTAGAGATGGAAACGGGGTATAATCGTGAAACGGTTGAGAAGTTGTTGCAGAGGTTTGTTGCGTATGGAAAGATATTATATGACGCGAAAACGAAGGAGTTATATGTGCTAAATTGGTTACGTTATAACCCTGTTACGAATACGAACATAGAAAAGTGTGTGTTACGTGAGTTAAAGACTGTGAAAAATAAAGAGTTTGTACATATGTTTCTTCAAAGATGCCTCGAGGAAGAGTTGAATATTCCGTTATTGTTAGAACATTTCGGAATGCCAGTTGAAGTATCTGATGTGATTCCGCAAGAAGTTTTTCAAGGTTGTGCACAGGATGAGAAAGTAGAAGAAGTAGAAGAAAAAGCGAATCCAGGTAGCAGTGTATTCACGTTTTATGAACAAAACTTCGGTAGTTTGTCATCATATGCAGCGGAGGAATTAAGTGAATGGGTTACGGATTTGTCGGAGGAGCTTGTACTAAAGGCACTTCAGATTGCCTATGAAAATAATAAGCGGACGCTTGCTTATGTGAAGGGGATTTTACGAGATTGGTATGGGAAAGGATATACGAAGCTCAGTGAAATAGAGGAAGCAGCAGCGAAGTTTCGAAAGAAGGAGCCGTCTATTCTTTATGAGACGGAGAAGTTTTTGGAGGAGTGTGAAGAGTGGAAGAAGAATGTTCCGTCTGAGGAAGAATTACAGAAGTTCTTGCAGGAACAAGGGTGGCAGCCGTGAGTATTCAACATATCGAGGCGGAACAAATGGTGTTAGGATCTTTGCTTCTTGATGGTGAACTAATTAAGGAGTGTCACCTGATTGAGCGGTACTTTTCTATGGGGGTGTATCAAGCTATATTCAAGTTGATACGAAAAATAGAGGAAGACGAGCTGCAGCTAGACAAGCTAATTTTGTTTAAATAGATTAACTTGCATGTTAGTTTAAGATGGAGCCTGATAGATTTGTTACAAAATAGAAAAAGGAGATCTTAAAATGATAATAAACGATGCCGTTTTTGGTGAACTTGAATATAATTACGGATGGGTAAGGTACACTACTATAACGTTTTGTGGAAAGGAAGCTAAGATAGCGTTAATGGTAGATGGCGAAGAGGAGAGTGGATTTGATAAAGAACACTATGAATCATATGATTCATTGATGAAAAATTGGGAGCAAGTGCAACAAAGTATTTTGCAACCGATTTTAGATTATTATAAACAAAAAAGGTATGAGCTTGGTTATGATATTGAATTTAATGAACATTATTCTTTAATTGAAACAACTGATCAACTTCTTAATAGGATAAGTTTAGTTGGAATTGTTGTTCCGTATGCGGGTATTTTTGAAGGTCGAGGGATTGGACTCACCTTCGACTGTACATGGGATATGGAAAATGGGTTAGGTCTTCTTCTTATAAATGAAAAGGTAACCGAAGTGGGCTATCAGGATGTTGCGATTTGAATAGGGTGGAGTAATATAATAAAGATAGCTTAGGGTTTTCTTTTAAAATATGAAATTGATGAGGTAAAGAAGACGAATTATATTATTTATAAAGAGTTTTAACTTATATTGAAACTTAAATGAAGCATGAGGTGAATGAATTGTTTACAAAAGATACATACATTAGCTCGGTAAAAGAAAATCTTGAAAAAATTCAGAAAGATTGATTCATAATATAAGAGAAATTCTTAATTTTAATTATTACAGTAAAATAGAGTTAGTAGATTTTATGATTTTTATCGGATCATTTGATCTTTCTATCATGATGTTTTCTATGAATAGAGAAGCAAGTGAAGTTTTTTACGAAGGAAACGATAGCAGTGTTTTTGCAGGAAGTCATGAATTACTCGAACGTATATCATACTATAACCTTTCTTATGATAAATCAGACGAGTTCTGGGAGTTTTATGAAGAAAACGATGAGATCATATCGGAAGATGAGGAACAAATCATTGTGGAATGGTTTGTTGATTGCTGGAATAAAGCAAATGGAGGAAGTATAAAGTTACCTGCCTATTGTGGTTTTCATGATGCTAATCAATCATTTGACTTACAGAAAAATATATGGGTTTCTGATGAGGAAAAGTGGTGGGATTAATACGCAAAAGATAACGGCTTGTTTTTTACTATAAACTGTATGTGTCTTCATGGATAATTTCCCCCTTAGATATGCTATTTTTGTGTATTTTCTATTAATATTCTTGGTGGATCACCGCATGTCAAAGTAGGAGATAAATTATTAGTGTCATATACATGACTGCTTACTCCCCAAGCACTAGGATTTACGTTTCCAATTTAATCAATGTAATCACTTCTTCCTGCAAGAATCAGTTTTTTATGTTATTAGAAGTGGATTCTTCTAAGTTTATCAAATACCTTATATGTAAATAAAATCCCAGGAAATCATAGTTCCTAGGATTTTTTATCAATTTGGTTAAGAAGCATAGCATGATTTAACTTAAATCTTTAAGTAGATTATTTTCCCATGGAACAACACTCAATAGAGTTTTTTTATAATCAAACAGGAGCGATACGTAATTAATATTATATTTATCTTTATTTATGAATTCTATATCATTTGCGTTAAAGTGGCTGCCGATACGAAAGGCGTTAAAATACTCGTGCCAATCTGAATAAGAATGTTGTGAAAGTCGTGCAGCTTGTATCATAAAGTTTTTTGCTTCCTGTTTTGATAAATAACCGAGTCTTCTACCGACCCGGCATAAACAAATGCACCATGCATAATCAAACGCTGCAATTCCGGAATCCGTCAAAATATGTAATCCGTAATTAGCAATATAAAGTTTTTCATAGTCAGGATGGTCTTTCGATAATTGCTTTCGCGCTGCCTCGGAAAGAGGAGTCAATTGATGGCGTATACGATGAAATTCCTGCCGTGTTCCTTCTTCTAAAAACCAAATGATTTTCTCTTTTAACTCCGTCGAATTTTCGATCTTCCATGTCCATAACACGTTCTTTAAAAAACGTTTCCCAATAAAGCGGTCTCTGATAAGGGTGAATTCATATCGGGTAAAATAGTTTGTAAGGTAAACGCAATTCAAACAAACGGAAGACAGACAGCGGAAATATAGTTCGAGCTGTTTCTCTCGTTTTCTTTTATATAAAACAGGCATTCTGTCTCCTCCTTATGCTAATGTTTTAAGCCTAACGAATTTCCATGCTTCCCAAATAAGTGGGAATAGGAGAAGTAATGCATATTTAGATGGTAATGGGGTTAAAACAATAAGAATCATAAAGAGCAAATAAACCCAGGTGCGGCTAATAAATAGAAATAAAAGGTATAGCGCATAGCCGATAATAAACTTCATATTTATTTCTTGTTTCTGTCTCTTCTCTGGAATTTCAGTGTGAATTCGAATACAGTATGAACGAAATTCGAAGCGTTCCACATAACGCTTTACCACATCCAACGCCCTAGTGGCTACAGTTTCTATATCACCTGATTCGAACGAATACTTCACTATTAAGAATTGTGCGTCCATATGCTCCGGCTCAATCGACAGTAGATGCTCACAGTCCTTGGTAGCATCTGCAAACTGCCCGCGGTCATAGTAAATCTGTGCCCGATAAAGTAAACCATCCGGGTCATCTGGGCAAATGACAAGTATGTCATTGAATGATTGTAACGCACGTTCTTTATTTTCGATGCGCAAATAATAAATGCCCTGCATACGTAAAAGTTCCGGATCTTCTTGATAAAGCTCGTATGCAAAATCGAGTGCACTTTTTGCTGCTTCTAAGTTATTATTCATAAGTGTGAGCTGGACTTCTTCACGTAAATGAAAATACGCTTCAAAATCTAAATCATCACTTTTCTTGAAAATATCATAACGCATTTCCTTCTCGCCGCTAATTCTCTCTAGCAAAAACTGTACCGTTTCTTCACCATATTCAAATTCTAACTCCTCTCTTTGTTCACTAAAGCGAAATACATTGTCGAGAAGTTCCCAAATCGAGCGGGGGAAATGGTAATGATATTGTAAAAATTCTATTAATCTATCTTGAATCACTGCCGCATGTTCTACGTCCCATATCACATCGGAACTTAATAAGTCTTCCCAATTTTTCGGTTCGATTCGTGCAAAGAAATCGTTATACAGCGTCTCAATTTTTTCCGTAAATGCGTGAATGGGATGTTCTGAAACGAGAGTAGCGGCAAGTTCAGCGTCACCATCCATCCATGTAGAAGATACAGGATGGATATAGGAATTTTCTTCGTTTTCATCTGTTTTTTCTAGTTGAGAGGGAGGTGCGGTCTTCATTTGTTTTGCGCTTTTTATCGCTTTATCAAATGCTTCTCTCAGCCTCTGATATCCTTCAGGATCGTCTTCGGGATGATAGATCTTTAGAAGTTTTGCATAAGCCTTTTTAATAGCTGCAATATTATCGGTAGGCTCAATTTCTAACGTTTCCCAAATGCTCATGAATGACTGATCCACCTTTCAATATTCTCTAAATGCTCTTTTAATATATGAGCGGCTTCTTTCACTTTTTTATCATTTTGCGTTGTGAGCGCATTTTCAAATTGCTGTAACAAGTTCGCGACTTTCTGGCGTTCGTCACCGAGTAACTCTTCATAGAGCCGTTCGCCTTTTGCGAGCAGCAAGCGGTTTTCGGACCGGTCTCGTGGATGAATTTTAATTTCCTTCAATTCTAGTAGTCTAGCTTCAATTTCTTTTTCTGTAAGATTTCCGGCATTTTGTTGGATAATTGCTCTTTTTTTCTCTCCAGTCGTTGTACTTATTACCTCGACTTCGAGAATGCCATTTATGTCATATGTATAACGAATGTCAATCGCCTCTTGTCCAGCAGGAGCAGGAGGGACTTTAATTTTAAGTTCGCCAAGTTTTAAGTTATTTTTAACCAAGCGGTTTTCTCCTTGATAAACATCGACAAGTATGGAGTGTTGTCTATCATTGACAGTATAAAGTCGTTCCACTCGACTTACAGGAATCGGTGTATTTCGTTCAATAATCGGGAAGAAGTATCCGGATTCTTGTTGTCCATTTCCTAATGCTTGAACAACACTAGTTCCTAACGTATATGGACAAACATCCGTTAAGATAACTTCTTCTAGTGCTTTGTTTCGTTCCTTTAAAGCAACTTGAATTGCAGCACCTAAAGCAACCGTTTCATCAGGATTAATATTCGCATGAGGCATGCGTCCGAACATTTTGGAAATGACGGATTTGATAAGCGGCATCCTTGTCGCCCCGCCAATTAGAATGACAGCATCTAAATCTTTAGGGTTTAGCGACGCATCGCGAAGTGCGCGTTCAATCGGATAGCGAAGCCGTAAGAGAAGCGGGGTTACTAATTTTTCAAATTCGCTTCTATTGATGCGAGTTTCGTACGTCTTATTATGAATAACGACTTTCATATTTGCGGCAGGTTCATTACATAGTGTTAGTTTGCAACGTTCTGCTTGTGTATAAATTAAAGATAGTGTTTTTGAGTCAAGGGAATCAGAATCGAGCTGGTGTGACTCTAAGAAAAAGGACATGAGACTGTTTGTGAAGTCTTCGCCTCCAAGGTAATTATCGCCGGCGATTGATTTCACATCCATAACTCCTTCAAATAATTCCAAAATGGACACGTCAAATGTACCGCCGCCTAAATCAAATACAAGAAATTTTGTCTCTGCCGCTTCCTGATACAGTCCGTAAGCGATAGCAGCTGCCGTTGGCTCACTAATGAGACGTTCAACTTTTAATCCAGCAATTTCAGCAGCTCGTTTTGTCGCTTTGCGCTGAGCATCGTTGAAATAAGCAGGTACGCTAATGACAGCACCAGTAACCACTTCGTTTAAATAAGCTTCTGCATCTTGTTTTAAAGATTGAATGATAAAAGATGAAAGTTCTTCTGAAGAAAATGTATACATACCTAACTCGTATTTTTTCTCTGTTCCTATAAATCGCTTAAACGTTGATGCTGTAACGTGCGGATGGGTAATCAGCCGTTCTTTGGCGATGCGTCCGACTAAAATTTCACCGCTCTCGTCAACGCTGATGACAGATGGTGTAAGATATTCGCCAAGTGCATTTGGGATAAGGGCTGCACCATAATCCGTCCAATAGGCTACTAAACTATTCGTTGTTCCTAGGTCAATTCCAATCGTTGCCATAATAATCTCCTCTCGTTTTTACTCTATCATACTATATATTATTATTATTATTATAATATATAGTATGAGAAAAATGGAATCGTAGGGTTTTATTTCTTGAAGGAAAGGGGGAGAAACAGATAGTTTAGTAGTGTTGAGTTTGTTATAAGTGAAGAGGTATAATTTCATCAGAATGTTTTTACAAACATGGGGAAATTTTATGTAAAGGGTGGTAAAGAGGTCAGATGATAATTGGAATTATATGTTTGATTTTAGGAATAGCGTTAATTTGGATGAGTGGAGGGGGACTTTTATTATTGGTGCCTAGCATTCTGTTTACAGTGGCGGGCGGTGTTATATGTGTGATTTTTAGACGGTTAGAAAAAGAGAGAAGAAGATTAAGGAAGAATGGTTAGAAGTTACATATTGTATAGTTTGTACTTACATAATTAGGCGGAAGCATCAAGTCTAAAAAATCTCTTATATTTTATAAATTATAAAAAAAGAACCCTAAACTTCTCGTTTTAGGGTTCTAATTATGAAAGAATCGTTATTCTATATGACTAGTTAACAAATAGACAATATATCTATTTTGTCGGTTTTCGTCCTACTAATATTCAGTATAGAGATAAACTGAAAAGGGCAATGAGTACGAGAATGAATAGGATATTGCTAAACATGGAAGCGTCCGCATTGTTTGCAATTCCTAGGAAGCTTTGGCGCATTGCGGAATGGTCCATCATTGCTGCTGTATAGGCAATACCGATTGACATCGCGACATTGAGTGTTAAATTATAAAACCCGATTGCTGTTCCTGTTTTTTCTTTCTCGATTGTACAAATGCAAGAATCAAGTAATGGTGCATACATGAATGCAAATGAACTAGAGAATAGAACCATAGATATGACGAATACTTTTTTACTAACCAGTGTATGGAGTGAATAAGAAAATAAAAGCCTGTTTATTTAGGGAAAGTATTAACATATTAACTTAACAGATAGAGTTAGTATAGTTATATGGACACAACTTAGTTAAGTCCTTACAATGGGTTTCAAGGAGGAAGTGTCCGTATGACAAACAAGAAATTTAAT
>NZ_JAEHBX010000379.1:0-254 GCF_016483395.1 Bacillus cereus group sp. N21 | reverse complement strand
TCGTCTTTCCACGTTTTCTTTCCTTCTACTTTTGTTTGACCTACTTTTGTATTTGTGATGTCGTAACCAGTTACTTCCGATTTGTACCCATCTACCGCTTGTTCTTTCACTTCATATTTGTAGGCAGCGCCATTCGCATCGTATGCCGCTAAGTCTTTAAATGTATATTTCCAGCCGCTTGCTTCACTTACTTCTTCCGTTGCGATCACTTTACCATTTTGTAGTAAGTCTACTTTGATTGTTTTCGGACGTTC
>NZ_JAEHBX010000378.1:0-255 GCF_016483395.1 Bacillus cereus group sp. N21 | reverse complement strand
GTACATATTAGATACGATTCGTTTATTAACGACAGAAATGTTAGACGTACCGTTAATCGGTTTTTCAGGAGCTCCATTTACGCTAGCGAGCTATATGATTGAAGGCGGTCCATCTCGTAACTACCATAATACGAAAGCGTTTATGTATGCAGAGCCGAAAGCTTGGTTCGCTTTAATGGATAAGCTTGCTGATATGGTTATTACATATTTAAAAGCGCAAATTAACGCAGGAGCAAAAGCAGTTCAAATTTTCGA
>NZ_JAEHBX010000377.1:0-256 GCF_016483395.1 Bacillus cereus group sp. N21 | reverse complement strand
CTGGTGGATCGTGCAGGAGATTGCGAATAAATTAGGTGCAAACTGGAATTATAGTCACCCAAGTGAAATTTTTGCTGAAATGGCACGCTTATCACCGCTATTCTCACAAGCAAACTATGAAGTACTTGAAGGATGGAATAGTTTCCATTGGGGAAGTTTTGATGGAACGAATACACCGCTACTTTTCCAAGATGGATTTAATTTCCCAGATAAAAAAGCGCGTTTTGCGATTGCTGACTGGGTACGTCCAGCTGAA
>NZ_JAEHBX010000376.1:0-256 GCF_016483395.1 Bacillus cereus group sp. N21 | reverse complement strand
CACCATCAAGTACGATTTCACAAGTATTAGAAGCGCGAACACCCATCTTATCGTAAGGACTTGAGATCGTTAATCCTTCACTTGTAGTCGGTACGATAAATGCAGAAATACGTTTTCTACCATTCTCTTCAACACCGTTGATAGCGGTTACAATAATTGTATTTGCATACTCTGCGTTTGTAATCCAGCACTTTTCACCACTGATTACATACTCATCACCATCTAATACCGCTTTCGTTTGTGTGCCTCCTGCATC
>NZ_JAEHBX010000375.1:0-256 GCF_016483395.1 Bacillus cereus group sp. N21 | reverse complement strand
CTTCAAGACTCGCTAATGCACTTCCATCTTTGCGAAGTATTGCAATCGCACTTTCCATAGTCAGTTGTTTACCATCCATGTTATCTGGATCATATCCCCCTAAAGCAAGTAATGCGATTAACGCTTCTTCTTCAGTAGGTGCTTCCGTATTCGGTAAGAAGTGACCAGGATAAGAATCAAGCATAACGAGTAATTCTACTTCTTCCCCTTCATTTTGTAGTTGCGCCGCCATTGCATGAACAACATTACCTCCAAG
>NZ_JAEHBX010000374.1:0-257 GCF_016483395.1 Bacillus cereus group sp. N21 | reverse complement strand
GCTTTCCATCTCGTGCAAAAACATAACATTCAATTCTATCTTTCTCTATCAAGATTTTGATGTCTACTTATTTCTCTCTTATGTTCACGTTCAAATTGATTATCTACTCCCTTGCTATCCAATTCATTTTTAACAATTCCTCTAAGCACCTTAAATTGCTCTTTAAGAACTTTTTTCGTTTGTATATACAAAACTCTTATATTCGTCTGTAAACCCTTTATATGAGCTTTTAACGAGCTTATTTCTCTATTTAATAC
>NZ_JAEHBX010000373.1:0-257 GCF_016483395.1 Bacillus cereus group sp. N21 | reverse complement strand
TTTCTAGAGTAATAGGATCAGTATGTCCAGGTGTTAGAGATTACTTACACGTATATTAAAGTTTTTGCACCAGAACCTTTTTTTATATTAGATTAAATGAAATATTAAATTATATTAAGATCCTTATGTGTTGGGTGAACACTTATTTTCCTCATATAACGTATTAACATGCTGTTTTATATTTTTGATGAATAATAGAATCTCTTGACTAGACATTCTAGCATGTTGAAGATGAAATATGTTGCCTTTTCCGATTT
>NZ_JAEHBX010000372.1:0-258 GCF_016483395.1 Bacillus cereus group sp. N21 | reverse complement strand
GCATATGAAGTGGCTTCCACATAGGACGCGCTTCAATGTTCTCTTCTGCTAAAATTCTCAACAATTTCCCAATAGAAATCCCAGATTCCTTTTCATCAATTGTCAATGTAGTAAGCCAACGATTTGGGCGAGTATGTTCTAATTCAGGCATAAAATAAAACCCTGGCATGTGAGATAGCGCTTCGTAATACCGTTTATATACAAATCTTCTAGCTCTCACCCTATCTTCTAACACTTCTAATTGTCCTCTACCAATAC
>NZ_JAEHBX010000371.1:0-258 GCF_016483395.1 Bacillus cereus group sp. N21 | reverse complement strand
CGCGCCCGAGAGGACTCGAACCCCTAACCTTTTGATCCGTAGTCAAACGCTCTATCCAATTGAGCTACGGGCGCATATGGTGCCGAGGGCGGGGGTCGAACCCGCACGGTGGTCACCCACCGCAGGATTTTAAGTCCTGTGCGTCTGCCTGTTCCGCCACCCCGGCATGTCATATTGAAAATTGGAGCGGAAGACGGGATTCGAACCCGCGACCCCAACCTTGGCAAGGTTGTATTCTACCACTGAACTACTTCCGCA
>NZ_JAEHBX010000370.1:0-259 GCF_016483395.1 Bacillus cereus group sp. N21 | reverse complement strand
CTTCTGTAGAACGTACCATATATTCTGTTATGTCGCCGCGTCTTACGTGTAATTCTTGCAGCGTCGCTTTCTTCTCTACTTCCGTTGCTTCGTCTACAAAGTGTACCTTTAGCTGTAACATGTAACGATTTAAGTTTCCTAATTTCTCTAACTCTTCTTCACTCGCATAAGCATTTCCGATAATGACATCATCAATTAGCCCTGTTGCCCATAAATGCTTCGCTTGTACTTCAATTGGTAAATTACGATGCTCTTCTAA
>NZ_JAEHBX010000037.1:0-49674 GCF_016483395.1 Bacillus cereus group sp. N21 | reverse complement strand
GAAGGGAGACTTTCACGTTCGGTTCTGTGAGAGGCTCAGGGTGAAATCCCCTGGGCCTACTCGACTATTCCCCACCTACTATTTGTAAATAGCCCATGAGATAATCTCCTTACATACTACATGTGGAGTTTTTTAATCCAAATTTGGCTTCTCCACCAATTTTATTATTTCTCGACAGAAAACTCCCACCTCAAGGAATGGGTAGGACATGGTCCAATGAGTAGGTGGGAGGTGAATGGCGGTTAGGCAAAAGCCTAACGGTTCTCCTTATGGAAGAGTCAGTATGAGGTATCGGAATCCATTCGTTCCTATAGAAGGGAAATGATGCAGTAAGAAGCATTCTTACATATAAGGAATTGTTTCATCATAAAAGTCCGTCCGTATGTATACATTTTTGAAGGGTGACAGAGGGATTTCGACAAAAAAGAAGAAATGATACGAGAGAAGTATTTTTGAGTATATTCCGATATCGTTCTCATACATATCGTGAAAAAAGTATGTAGAAAAACCAAAATAGGAAGTGAGGTGGAAAGTGGTGCTCGTCCATAAAGCGTATAAGTTCCGGATCTACTCTAATGCAGAACAAAAAATACGTATCGCGAAAACAATGGGTTGTTCTCGTTTTGTATTCAATTACTTTTTGGCAAAATGGAATGATAGATATAAAGAAACAGGAAAAGGATTAACCTATGGCACTTGTTCTTCGCAATTACCTGCCCTCAAAAAAGAATTTGTATGGCTCAAAGAAGTGGACAGCACGGCTCTTCAATCTTCTCTTCACAACCTCGCTGACTCGTATTCACGATTCTTCAACAAACAAAACAAAGCACCTCGGTTTAAGTCGAAAAACAATAAAGTCCAATCATATACAACGAAGCACACAAATGGGAACCTCGCGATTGTAGGGAATAAAATAAAGTTACCGAAACTTGGCCTTGTCACGTTTGCCAAAAGTCGTGAGGTAGAAGGACGTATTTTGAGTGCTACTGTCAGAAGGAATCCAAGTGGCTCGTATATATGAACGAATCACAAATGCAAGAACTGATTACTTGCAAAAACTCTCTACGATGATCATCAAAAACCACGATATGATTGGGATAGAAGATTTGCAAGTATCCAATATGTTACAGAATCACAAGCTCGCGAAAGCGATTCAAGAAGTATCTTGGTCACAATTCAGAGCGATGCTTGTGTATAAGGCGGAGTGGTATGGGAAACAAGTCGTCGTCGTATCCAAAACATTCGCCAGCTCTCAACTTTGTTCGCATTGTGGCAACAAAAACAAAGACGTGAAAAATCTGGAATTTCGTGAATGGAAGTGTCTTTCTTGTGGTATGTATCATGATAGAGATGGCAACGCAGGACAAAATTTGAGAAAAGAGGCCTTAAGGCTTCTAACCGTAGGGACTACGGGGATTGCCTACTCATAAAGCTGAGGGATACTTTGGTGTTCGTAGGAATCCCCCACTTCAAACAGTTCGTTAGACTGTTAAGTGGGGGTAGTTCAAACAAGAAACATTACAATTGTCAATTTTATTACAATCATCAGTTTTCGGTCGTTAGCACATTACAAAATGGAGGTTGTTAAAATGAGTGTAAACGTAGAACAAGTTAGATTGGCAAATGATGAGGAAACTTATAGAAAATTAAATATTCATCTTACAGAACCGCAGCAACAAGAGGATGGTATGCGCACAGATGGAAGGGAGGGTTCTTTTGAGTGGTGGTATACTGATGCCGAATTTGAGGACGGAACAACTGTAGTGACTACCTTTTACACCAAAAACCACTTTGATGTTCTTGGACCAGCATGGCCTACAGTCCAAATTGATATTACATATCCTGATGGCACCAAAACCCTTATGTCTTCTCAAGAGGCTAAAGGCAACAGAATAAACGCTAAAAAAGATATTTGTGATGTCAATATCAACAAATCCTACCTCAAATACCAAGATGGACAATATGTCCTTCATTTTGAAGAAGGATATATTAAATATCATGCTGTAATGACGTCAAAATTACCGATGTGGCGTCCAAACACCGGTCATTGGTTCTACGGAGACCAAGATGAGCACTTCTTTGCATGGTTTATTGCTCAACCATCCGCGACAATCGAAGCTAATTTGACTATTGGTGATAAAATGGTTCAATTAAATGGGACTGGTTACCATGATCATAACTGGGGTAATATCGGCATGGAGAAATTGATGAATCATTGGTATTGGGGCAGAGCTAAAGTTGATGGTTTTGACATCATTGCTTGCGACATTATTGCTGAGAAGAATTATAACTACAAAAGGTTGCCTGTGTTTATGTTAGCTAAAGATGGAAAAATAATATCGGACGATCAATCTCTTACTAAAATTCAGAGAGAAGATATTATAGAACATCCAGAAACTAAAAAGTTTATGGATAACCATTTAATATACCTTCAACCTATTTCAAGTTTTGAGTCTTATACAGTAGAATTTATTAGAAATAGGGATATTGTTTCAATAAGTTTATTAGACAATTTGGATTCTACTCAGGCTTTGATAACCAAAAAGTCAGGGGCTAACCCTACCTATACTCGTATCTTAGGGGATGTCCACCTGACTCATGAATTGAATGGTGTGAAAAAAAATTATAAAGCTGAGGGTTTATGGGATCAAATGTTCTTCGGGAATAATAAATATGCTATCATCAACAATTAGCTAAGAGACAATAAATAGCTTCACTTTTCACTCATAATTTGTGAAAGATCAGACTGTTTACAAAACCTTGTTTTTCGAGCCTATCTGGATAGAGCGCTCTTTTTATTTTCTGTTTGTGAAGTTTCGGAATACGAGTTGAAAGCATATTGGTGTCTACTATTATGTCAGTCATACTATGGGGGAGTTCCCGAAGATGAAGTATCAAATGATTGGGGCATTATCGAAGAATGAGATGAACCCATTAAAATTGATGTGAATTCAACCTTTGGCTTCTTTTCAAACGGAATGGGTGCTTATGTAGCAATTGATGGTGAGAATTGTATAAATGAAAATTCAACCTTGTGGTTTAAAAATAAGCCACCTAAGTACAATTTGAATTTCTGGGATGTTGTCGATGAATGGATAGTAATTGGTTTTCAAGTATAATTTGATAATAAATTCTCTACTTAGTTACGATACTTTAAACGCCCAGATAAAAGTGTCATATCGCTCGTGAAATATTATAGAAAAAGCGAATCTAAGGAATTAAACTTTCTTTAGATTCGCTTTTTTATTTTAGATGCTCAAGTTGATAAATTTGTTTTCTTTTAACAAATTAGTATAAAAGGAGGTTGATTTTGAGAACAACAGAGCATGCTAGTATCTTCACTTAATAAGCACGAAGCACATGCAATAAATAATCTTTTCGATTAAGTGGATTATAATCTACTCGTTTTCGCGACGGGAAATTTGATTCGCTTTTACTATATCCGCAAGGTCTAGCGATAAAAACACCTTCGCCTTCAGTGAAAGAATGTAGGCCGCGCTTAAAATTTTCCGTTTTGGCCATAGGCAGAGTTCCTGTTAAATAAAAGGAATTGTTATGCAGTACAGGGTCTTTAAAAGTAGCGTGTATTGCCGATAATTTATACATTGCTGTGCTAATTGAATTTGTTGGTACTGTTAATTCAAATTCATTTACTGGTTCGTATACATTTGTTCCAGCTTGCTTTAAAGCATCCATCAAGACAAGAGGTGTTAGTTTTCTAAAATCACCAGCTGTCGTTACTGGACTTGCATAACCGGTATGGGTTAATGTTACGACAATGTCAGTGACTTCCCATCCATATAAGCCTTGTTTTAACGTTTGGAATACAGTGTCTTCAATGGCTTTATGAAATGCTAAAGGCAATGAGCCAAGCTCGACTTCTAAGTTATAAGTGATACCAGAACCTGGTGCACCAGGCTTCATGTGAAAACCAATTGTTGCATAGAAAGGGTTATTCTTTTCACCCATTATTTCTAGTGCATTTCCGATTCCAATTGGTTTTTCTATACATACAATTCTTGTGTCTGAGAAAGAAACATTTAAATTATATTTTTCCTGTAAAGTTGTTTCAATCACTTCTTTTTGAACTTCACCAAAAAGCCGAATATAGATTTCATTGTGAATATCATCTTTCACTACTTTTATAAGTGGATCTTCTTCTGAGAGTTCTACGAGTGCTTGATATAGGTTGTGATTTTTCCCTTTTGGCCGTGCTTCAATTGCAGCTTCCATTTGAGGTTCTGCAAAGCGAATATCTTTCATTTTATCTGACCATTCACCGATCACGTCGCCGATTCTAATGTCGCTAAGCCCCCATACTTTACAAAACTCTCCCGTGCTAGCAATAGGGGATTGAATAGCACTTCCATTATGAAATATATGAAGCTTTTTGATTTTTTCTTTGTGTGAAAGGGTCTTTAAGTCACTTTGTTTTCGATTAATATCAACATATTTTCTTACGTGTAAACAGCCTGAGAATATTCGTACGTAAGCAATTTTTTCCCCGGTAAGTTCTCTTTCGATTTTAAAAACAATACCAGACAAAGGTGTATTTATATCATTGCCACAATCATTTTTGGGAATCATTACTGAAATACTTTCGAGTAATTCAGTGATTCCTATTCCAGTCATTGCTGAACCGAAAAAGATTGGATATACATTTGCATGCTGAATTTGATCCCATAATTCATTTCTTAAAGTGGCTGTAGTTAATACTTCGCCATTTACATAGGATTCAAGTAACGATTCATTATGTGCTGCTAGAAGTTCAATATATTCATCATATACATCAGCATGTACTTCATTTTGAATCATACATGCATCTTTTGTCCCTTCATTTTTCACTTTATATAATGGAAGTACTTGATTGGTAAGCATTTCCCGTATTTGTTGGATCACTTTAGTAGTTTGGGCACCACTCCGATCAATTTTATTGACGAATAGTATGGTCGGAATGCGCAGTTTCTGCAGAGTTCTCATTAAAATTTTGGTTTGTGCCTGAATGCCCTCAACTGCAGATATAACTAAAACTGCTCCATCTAGAACACGGAAAGATCGCTCCACTTCAGCAATAAAATCCGCATGGCCGGGTGTGTCAATTACATTTACCTTCAGATCATTTATAAAAAATGAAACGACAGATGCTTTAATGGTAATTCCACGTTGTTTTTCTAACTCCATCGAATCTGTTTGTGTGCTTCCTTTATCTACTTGACCGATTTCCTGAATCACATTAGTTTCATAAAGAATACGCTCAGTCAAACTCGTCTTTCCAGCGTCTACATGCGCCACAATCCCTATATTTATTGTTTTCATGTGTTAAAATCCTCATTTCATTTTTCATGTTCATTTCCTCATTTCTTTTCGTAATAAATTGCCGCATTACAATCACTCTCCAGTCTTTTATGATATTTCTATTATAGGGAAATTCGCGTTATTTGTAACGTGATGAAATACTTAATTTTGGAAAATTAGCAGGAGGGCAATACTAAAAGTAAATAAGCAAAAACAAAATGGTTGCATTTTAAAATGTTATCCAGTATATTAATTGACATATCAATTATTGATGTATCAATTGATATTTGAGATCCTTAATAACGGAGGGGTTATTTGACAAATTCATGCTCAAAGGAAGCCATTATTTTATATAAGCTACACTTTCTAAATAAAGAAGTTAGTTCGAAATTTGAGGGGTGTACTGGTATTAGTCAATCAAGACTAGAGCTGTTACACCAACTATATCAAGTTGAAGAAATGAGTCAAAAGGCGCTTCAACAAGAAGTGAATATTGATAACGCGGCGATTACACGACATTTAAAACAGCTTGAAGCAAATGGAATGATTACAAGACGTAAAAATCCAGATGATAACAGGATTACGCTTGTTCGTTTAACGAAGGACGGACGAGATAAAATCCATGCCTTTCAAGAGGAGAAAGAACGATTCGCAGCTTCTACGTTAAAAGATTTTAGTGAAGAAGAGCGAGATAATCTTTTAAATATGTTAAATCGCATGCGAAAAAATATAAATGAAGTCTAAATAAGTGACTGAAAAAGGGAGATTACACCTATGAATAACTTACAAAAAACAAATGATTTTACAGAAATTCTTACGGGACGTCGTTCGATTCGTAAATATGATCCATCAGTGAAAATTAGTAAAGAAGAAATGACAGAAATTCTGACTGAAGCAACACTTGCACCATCTTCAGTTAATATGCAGCCATGGCGCTTTCTTGTTATTGATAGTGCGGAAGGAAAAGCGACACTTGCGCCGCTTGCTAAATTCAATCAGCTTCAAGTAGAAACATCATCAGCTATGATCGCTGTATTTGGTGATTTACAAAACTTTGATAATGCGGAAGAGATTTATGGTACAGCGGTTGAACACGGGTTTATGCCAGCTGAAGTGAAAGAAGCTCAAATGCAAAAGCTTTCCGCTTATTTCTCTATGATTTCACCAGAGGTGATGAAAGATACAGTTTTAATTGATGGTGGTCTTGCATCAATGCAATTTATGCTGGCAGCTCGTGCTCATGGATATGACACATGTCCAATTGGTGGTTTTGAGAAGGATAAAATTGCAGAAGCTTTCGGATTAGATAAAGACCGCTATGTACCAGTTATGTTGATTTCAATTGGAAAAGCAGCTGATAGTGGATACAAATCAGTTCGTCTGCCAATTGATACAATTGCTCAGTGGAAGTAATTTTATAAAGATACGTAGAATATGAGAGGGGAAGCACTATGATTATCATTCACGCAGTATTTCAAGTGGATCCAGCAAAACAACAAGCATTTTTAGAAGAAATTCAACCGTTGATTCATGGTTCAAGAGAAGAAAGTGGAAACGTATCATATGATTTATATAAAGATACTGAAAAAGAAAATGTATATACAATGGTAGAAGTTTGGCAAGATGCAGAAGCGGTTGCTAGCCACAATACGAGTGAACATTTTACTTCTTTTGTTAGTAAAGCAAATCAATTTTTGACAGCACCATTAGATGTTAAAGTTTACGATGGACAACAAGTGAATAATAAATAAGGATTTTAGCACGATAGGTAAAACCTCGATTACTCTAAAAGGGAGTTATCGAGGTTTTATTTTATTTTTTCTTCTTTTTTAACATCTTTTGATAGGTGTAAAGTTTATTTATCTCTTCTTTAAATTGCTGAAAGAGTGCAGTATTCTCTTGATCAGCATATCGTACGGCATTGTACGTTTCTATAATTGTATCGAATTGAATAGAGACATCTTCTTCTCTTTGAATCCGTTCCATCCATGCGTCAACTGTTTCACCACGAGTTCTGTTTAAAGGTGGTTTTAATTTCTTTTCTAGTTTGAAAATTTCTTTGCGAATGGCATTAGTAGGTGGACGTGTAATTCGTCTTTGTTTTTGTAAAATCCCCTCCTCTGTAATAGTTATGTTAGGGTTATAGAAGGAGATGTTTCCTAAATGAAATGATTTTCTTTTTTTGTAAAGCTTCCAAATTACAAATACGGCAAATAGACCGATCAAGGTAGCTGTAATGGATTGAGCAACAAAAGGGTTATAATTTTCACTTGGCGGTATGTCTGTACTGGAACCGCCTAGCTTTTCTATCGCGTCTGTAGCATCATTCGGATTTGTGATAGATAATAAAGCTTCAATGCCATATCCGAAACCAAGTGATACCCAGTATAAAAGATATGAGAGAACAATACGTATATAAGGGATCAACGGCAAGAATAAAAGGCTAGCTGTGCCTATTACTGCGATTGATATAAAACGAACTAATTTTTGATTTTTGTTATAGCTTGTAATCCAAAGCGACAGCAAAATAAACAGAGCGAATAGTCCGAGTTCCCATATAGAAGGCAGTTTCATCGCATGAAGAATAAAGGAGACAATGAACCATAAAAAGGCACCTAGCATTTTATGATATGGTGTAATATCTTCTCTTGCATGTACGATAAAAAAGAAAAACGGAAGTAAGATGGAACTGACAATAGAGAAAATAGAAAATGCGTAACAAAGTATAATTTGTACGAAAAAGAGTACAAGCAAGGCGGTTCGTTTATTAACCCTTATTTTATTGATGAAAATAATGCAAATAAAACTAATAGTCAGGAAGAGTACGATGTGAACAATTGCTCCTCGTTCTGCTAGCATACAAAGAAGGAGTAACAGGATAAAGTCATTAATATAATGGAGCCAAGTTTTCAAGTTGTTCCACCGTCCCTTCATCAGTGATGAGATACGTTTGCTGCATCATATCTGGTAAATTAGCTTTTCTTATTCCGACAAAAAATAGTATTGAGGAACGCTCTTTTTTCCTATTCAAATAGTGCAGGAAACTTTCACGAGGGAGTAAAGTACTATCCTCTGAAATTCGGGCAAGTTCTTCTAATGCTTTCGCATATTGTACATGACCTTCATTTAATGCGAGATGTAAAGGGCCTTCTTCAGTGAATATGCTAACAAATAATTCAAAAGGAATATTTTTCTCTGTTGCAAATTGACATAAATACGTCGTGTAAGAAATAAGATCCTCGATATTTTCTTTCCAACCAAACCCACGATCTGCTCCTAAGCAAAGAGAAATTGTCCAGCTGTAATTTTTTATCGCTTCATATTGTTTCGCTTGTAAACTTTGCATTTTAGCAGATGCTTTCCAATGAATGGAGCGGAATGATTCTCTTTCATATTGTTTTATGCCAACAATAGAGGATTCATCATGAAAATAGGAAAAGTTTGTTTTATAAGTACCGATTGCCAATTGATGTATCTCCTGTAAACCTGCAACACGTTTTAACGTAGGGTAAACAATAATTTCAGTCTTCAATTTGTCTACAGTAGGTAGATGAACTTGAATGATATGAAATGGGTCACCTATAATGCATTCAAACTGCTCAATTTTAAAAACACCACGTTTTGTAGCGGTAAACGATAATTCCCATTTTTGTTCTGACTTTGCAGGTTGTGAAAATCGAAAGGAAAATAAAGTTTTAGATATTTGCTCAACGCCAGTAGTCGTATGTGGAACTAAGGTTGGGTTAATATGTAAAAAACAACTTCCATTTACTAAAGGAAGTTTTGCTTTATTTTGCAAATGAATCGATAAATTTCCTGTTTCATCGGGAAATAAACGTGATGTTTGTTTTTTATCGATAATTTGAAAGTGTCGATCTATATAAGCGGTATATCGATAAATAAAATAAGCAAACAAATAGTAAAACAAAAATGGAAAAACTAAAAATGAACTAGGTACATAGAAGGCTAGAAATAGAGCTACTGGAATTGTTAATTTAATAATATGATGCTGGAAAAATAATGGAACAGTTACGATGCGTGTATAATTCATGATTGCTCAATCTCCACAGGAACGTCCACTTCAGTTAAAATACTTTCAATTAACTTCTGTTTTGTTGTTCGCAGCGCACCCTCCATTGATAAAATGAGACGATGTTTCCATACGTAAGGAAGTAAGAATTGTATATCTTCAGGCGTACAGTATTCACGACCATGTAAAAAGGCCAATGCTTGTATCGCCCTGACTAAGGCAAGTGTTGCACGCGGGCTGACACCGTTGGCGATATAATCATGATTTCGTGTAGCGTTGGCTAGTTGAATGATATAGTGCTCTAACGATTCAGATACGTATATTTCTTTTGCTTTTTGTTGTACTTGTAAAATTTCTTCTAAAGTTATAACGGGGCGAATGGCATCTAAAGGCTTGTTATTTCGAAAACGGCGCATCATTTTTAGTTCATCTTCTGGAGAAGGATAGCCAATTGAAATGGTCATTAAAAAACGATCTAGCTGTGCATCCGGAAGAGGAAAAGTCCCTTGTGATTCAATTGGATTTTGCGTTGCAATAACAAAGAAAGGTTTAGGAAGAGGCGTGGACTGTTTTTCGAGCGTTACTTGGCGCTCTTCCATTGCTTCTAATAAACTAGATTGTGTTCTAGGCATAGCCCGGTTTATTTCATCTGCTAGCAATATATTTGTCATGACTGGCCCAAATCTTAATTCAAATTCACTCGTTTTAGGATTGAAATATTCAATTCCTGTCACGTCACTCGGAAGTACATCGGGAGTGAATTGAACACGAGAAAATCCGCCGCCAATACTTTTTGCAATTGTTTTAGCGAGTAATGTTTTGCCAGTACCAGGCACATCCTCAAGTAACACATGACCATCAGCAAGTAATGAAACTAGGAGTAAATCAACCACGTTTTCTTTTCCGACGAAAACAGAGCTTATATTTTCTTTTAATTTATTTATCATATGTATCATCCTTTCAAAAAGTAGGCAATTGTATTGTTATATTTTAACAAATTTTTCTGAAAATTAATATAATAATATTTTTGTATAGAATAAATATAAAATCTAAAAAAATAACTTCGTTTTTAGTTGTATTTATTTGGAATAAGATATACAATATCGATATACGATGTATCGTAAGTCGATATATCGTACACCGATGTATCGGAGGTAGTTATAATGAGTGTGAAAGCGCAGAAATATATTCCATTAACAGAGGCGACGTATTATATTTTGTTGTCATTAGTAAAGCCTATGCATGGTTATGGGATTATGCAGATGGTGGAAGAAATGACAAATGGGGAAGTAAAGCTCGGGCCTGGTACGTTATATGGGAACACGACAAAGTTATTGAAAGAAAAACTAATTGTAGAAGTAGCGTCTACAGATAGAAAGAAGTGTTACGTTTTAACTCCGTTTGGTAGAGACGTGTTAGAACTTGAATTTAAAAGGTTACAACGTTCTGTTCAAAATGGGGAAAATATTCTAGGGGAGTGAAGATAGTATGGAAATAAAGAAAACATTAAAATTTTTTGCGGCGTGGAACCTAGAAAAAGAAGAAGCGTATTTAAGAAAAATGCACCAAAAGGGCTGGGCATTCCAAAACTACAATTTTATGTACACATTTAAGAAAACGGAGCCGAAGGATGTTGTTTATAAAGCCGATTTCAAACTAGATAATCGAAACTCACAAATGAATCAAAAAGAATACATTGAAATATATGAGATGTCTGGCTGGAAGCATGTCACAAGCTTTACGAAATGGCACTATTTTTCTAAAGAAGTAACGGATGATAATGAATTACCTGATATTTATTCGGAAAAAGAAACAAAGATTGAAAAGCTTATGGATTTAATGAGATTTTTTGGAATTATCTTTGTCATTGAGATGCTAGGGATGTATTTGAATTACTTAGGACCTTCAGCAGCCAATAGTCCCATTTGGATAAAACTTGTGGTGGGGCTTTGCGGGTGTATAAATGTGTATGTATTTGTAAGGTTATTTTGGAAGATACGAAAATTTAAAAAAGAGGTTTTGTGAACGACTAGGTTCCAAAAAAGTACAGTTTCATTTCACTGAGTGTTACTTTAAACAGTTTTTGATGAAGTGTACTATTACATAATTGGTTTACTTGTGTGAAAAGAGAAAGTAATTTTACAGTGAGTTGAAAGAATAGATGAAGAATAAAATTAAAAACGTTACTTGGAAAACAAGTGGCGTTTTTTATTGATTTCAGAAAGAGTTGTAAGGAAATTTTATAGGAGTATATGTAATTTTTTATTTATTTTTCTGAAAGATAAGATTATTCTGTTATAATTATTCGTAAATGGGATTAATTGTATGTGAATATGGTTAGGGGGAAGAAATGTGCAAAGGGTATATAAACTGACATTGATATGTATCATTTTTATTTTTTGTAATGCTTGTAGTACACAAACAGAAACAACGAAAACAGAGAACAAGAATGTAAGTCAGAAAGAAAGTAAGAAAATAGATAATGAAAAACAAGTTGTTCATTCTATTCCTGTTACATTTGAAGAAATGACGAAATATCCGAATGGAAAATATAACGGGAAGTATAAAGTGGGGTTATTAGACATATCGAAAGAATCGGAACCGATTATGAAAGAGGCGGCTCGTGATACGGAATCGAATATAAAATCTGCCGATTTGAAGAATAAATCTAATAGTGAGCAAGCGGACTTATATGTACATATGATGTATAGCTTGTTAAAACAGGAGATTATACCATTTGATAAAATGCCATTACAAATTTTAGAAATAGGCAGAGTTGAGGATGAAGAAAAGAAAAGCAATGGAACGAAGGGAGAGCAAAAAAATAAAGAGGATAGGGGAAACTATAATATTGAAATACTATTAGATGCGAGTGGGAGTATGGCTGGTAAAATCGATGGAAAAATGAAGATGGATATTGCAAAAGAGGCAATTCAGCAATTTGTTTCTGATTTACCAGAGGCTGTTAATGTTTCGTTACGAGTATATGGACATAAAGGATCAAATGATGAGAAGGATAAAACGGCTTCATGCGGAGCGATTGAAAATATATATACATTACAAAAGTATAATTAAACAACGTTCCGTCAATCATTAGATGGATTTCAACCCGTAGGATGGACACCGCTTGCTGAAGCAATTAAAAAATCGACAGAAACGTTCCAATCTGCAAAAGAAAATGATAAAAATATAATTTATATTGTAAGCGATGGAGTGGAAACATGTGGAGGAAATCCAGTTGAAGAGGCTCAGAAAGTTTCGAATTCAAACATAAAACCTATTATGAATATTATTGGATTTCAAGTAGATCATGAAGCAGAAAAACAATTAAAAGAGATCGCGGAAGTAAGTAAGGGGAAATACGTACTAGCAAATAATGCAAAAGAGTTACAAGATCAGTTTAAAGAAACAGGCAAAGATATTACGAGTCGTAGATTAAAGGCTGGTGGAGCTCAAGTAGATTTAAATATGGCTAGCGTCAGTGATAAAATGAAACTTGATGAATATGAACGGAAAACGAAAGAAAATATAAGAAGCGTTCAGATTGCTATGAAGCATACAGTTACAATTCTACATAAAGACGAAAAAATGAGTCAACAATTAGCTGATGAAATAGAGAAAAGGATAAACGATTTAACTGAGAAGCAGGATAAACAAGTGGAAATGGCATATAGTCACTTCCAAGAAAAAATAAAAAAGCATTATGAAGAGATGAGTAGGTCGATTAAAAGCGAGTAATTGATAGATAATCCAAAAGGTAATGAGGGATTTTATGTTACCTTTTGGATTAGGAAATATGAATCAAGTTTCCAAGTGTTAGAATGATTGGTTTTGCGCAGGTTTAATAAATTGTTCTGGGTTCTCAACAAGCCCGCATACTGCACATTGGACACGATAGGAAGGTCCTTGATATGCCATATGAAAAGCATTCATTGTTTCGTTCGTATATTCTTCTTCAATTTGACCAGTTTGTGGATTTAATTTTACTGGTTTTATTTGCTGCTCAAGAATATTAAAGCGAGTGCGATTTGTTTTACAACTTGGGCAAAGCATTGGTTCCATATGTATACACCTCCATTTTTAGCATCTCTTTATATGAAGAAATTTATTCAAAAGCAAAAGTTATTGATGTACAAGCAATTATATTTAACCATCCCTGTAAAAAAAAAGTTTCTCAACATAAATCGTTGATTATTATATTTAAAATTCAGAAAAGATAAAATATAATAAAAGTATGAACTGGTTATGTCCAAACCAATCTCCTGTTTTATGCCAATATGTTTGAGACCGAGAAATCGGTCTTCTTTTTTTGTTTATAATTATGAATACTGTCATATAAACAAGGTTTTCTGCGTCCTTTGTCGAATTTTTAGAAGAGAATTTGAAAGGGGATTACAATGAACTTAAAAATGAAATATGTCATTTTATATGTGGAACGATATGAAGAATGTCTTCGGTTTTATAAAGATCTTTTATGCTTACCGATAAAAGGCGAACATGGTACATACATTGAGTTTGATACCGGAGCAACAATTTTAGCGATGAATAGTAGAGAGGATGTACGAGAGTTAACGGGATTATCAATTCCAAAGGGTGAATCAGAATCCTCTAATTTTGAAATTGGATTTGTTGTGGAGGATGTTAACGAAACGATTTCGGGATTAAGAGAAAAAGGTGTAAAGGTATTAGTGGAGCCAATAACGAAACCATGGGGGCAAACCATTGCTTATATGTCTGATCCAGATGGTAATTACATAGAAATTTGTAACTCATTAGAGTAGAGGGAGAAAAGAGAATGGGATTTCCAATCTTAGAAACTGAGCGTTTAAAATTAAGGGAATTAACATTATTAGACGCTGAAACAATGTTTTATTATTTTGAGAAGGAATCTGTTATCCGTTACTTTGGTATGGACTCTTTTCAAAATATGGAACAAGTGAAAAATACGATTCAAACTTTTAGAAAAAGGTATGAAGAGGGAAATGTTTTACGCTGGGGGATAGAGCTAAAAGGAACAAATCAATTAATTGGTACATGTGGATTTCACTTAATCAATCCAAATCATAAGAGAGCCGAAATTGGCTATGAATTAGATGATACATATTGGGGAAAAGGGTATGCATCTGAGGCTTTACAGGCAATTCTTACATATGGATTTGAAACACTACAGCTAATAAGGATTGCAGCAGTTGTTTATACAGAAAATGAGGCTTCACATCGATTACTGAAAAGAGCTGGTTTTCAGGAAGAAGGATTACTTCGAAAATATATGATTCAAAATGGTGTAGCTCATGATACTGTAATCTATTCATTATTAGAAGAAGAGTGGAAAAGATAATGAATTCAAACGAATTAGTAAAAGTGATTGCTGAAAATACAAGTAATCGTTTTATTCTAGGTATAGATGGTCTGAGTCGTTCGGGAGAAACAACATTAGTCAAGCAGCTAGAAGACGAATTGAAACAAAAAGATATTCCATTTCATATTTTTCATATTGATGATCATATTGTGGAGCGTAGCAAGCGCTATAATACGAAACATGAAGAATGGTATGAGTATTATCAACTACAATGGGATGTTGAATGGTTGCAACAGCATTTGTTTCATAAATTAAGAATGGCAAATCAGCTAAACATTCCGTTCTATGATCATCAAACGGATTTCTGTGAAATGAGAGAGCTAATCATACCTAATCCTTGTGTGATCGTAATTGAAGGAATATTTCTTCAGCGTAAAGAGTGGCGAGAATACTTTGATTACATGGTGTATTTGGATTGCCCAAGGGAACAAAGGTTTCTTCGTGAAAATGAAGAAACACAAAAGAATCTCCTAAAGTTTGAACATAGATATTGGAAAGCGGAAGATTTTTATTTAAAAACGGAATTTCCGAAGCAAAATGCTAATTTAGTTATAAAATGAATGTTCCTACCCATTCATAGATAATTATAATTGTTAAAAAGCTAGCAAAATGCTAGCTTTTTGTATTTCTAATATTTGTATCATTTTTAATACGACGTGACATAATACCAATTTTTCTCGATTTTTGTGATTTCTTTATATTCGCTATTAAAATCATTTTTGTTTGGTTTTATATCATTTGGTGTGTAAATAAACCCTGAAAAGTTATCTAATATACCACGATAAGTAAAAAAGAAAACTAAGGTACCATTTTTATTATGCTGTATAAGTACATCTCCACCGCCTTTTGAAGTAGCTGCAAATCGTTCAGGTAAATGAATTTGGCTACTATCATGATTAATATTAGGAGTTAACTCTTTGCGATTTATAAGTTCTACAACTTCTTTACGGTTTTCTTTGTAGAATATAAAATCTAGTTTTAGATAGATTAGTGTAAATGGTGTACATAGCCAAATAACTATTATCGTTATTTGAATAATAAAAGGTTTCCAACTTTTATATTTGATAACATGTATAATCGTAAGGATTAACATTACGAAAAACCATCCGTGAATTGCTATTGATAAAAACGGCATAGCAAATGGTGTAAGAAATTCTACTAAATACCATTGAAAAAAATGATAGAAAATAAGAATGAGACCACTTGTTATTGTAATTTTTGTTAAGTTTTTATTCATATTCTGTATGTCCTTTCCATCCTGAAAAACATATCGTTTTAGTGGGAATGTTACGAATTATTGTATTTCTATTATATTATAAATTAAATATGTAGTGCAACAAAGGATAGATAAGGCATAAATGTTTTTGCCTTATCTATCCTTTTCTTGGTTTTATATAATGTGCAATATGTTAATTTACGAGTCTTTTTTGAAAAGTTTAAAATTCTAAAAATATAAAAGGATAAATTCGATATTTATAGAATTTAAATTAATAACAAAATAAGGAGGGATACAATGGAAGTATTGAATTTGACAAGTAGAGAAAAGGAGACATATGACGTTCAAATCAAGTATTCATTACTGTTTGAGTGTGCGCTCGGGATTGCGGCGATCACTCATAAAAGGCTGATTGATACGTTAGAAAAATCTCAAAGTGAGTGGGAGGAGATAAGACAATCATTATCAGCGGAAATGATAGAGCAGTTACATTTCGTGGAGAAACATAACACGTGGAAAGCGTTGTTACAACTATTATATCAAGAAGATTTTACGAATTTACCTGAGTTTATCCAGTATGTAACTACGTTATCAGAAGAAGATTTAAAGTATATATGCATTCCATTTGTCGGCTATACATATCAAGAAAAAAGAAGGAAGGCAGCAAATGGAGAGATGAAAGCAGTTCAGGACTTAAAAGAGTTAACAAGTAGCAATCCATTTTTCCCTGCTTACATTGATTTCATATGTAAAGTGGATATAAAAATGCTTAAAGAGCATTTCATTGCAGTGATGACAGGCTGGTATGAAGCTATTATTGAACCGGAAGCAGAAAAGCTATCACTTATACTAAAACAAGACTATGAAACGAAATGTAAAATGAACGAAAAGATGAAGGCCGAAGAATTTGTTGAATGGGCAACAGGCGGTGTTACCTATTCTCCAGAGCCAAGTGTACATCATGTTCTTCTTATTCCACAATACACGTATCGACCTTGGAATATCGAAGCAGATATAGAAGATACAAAAATATTTCATTATCCAATCGCAAATGAAAGTATACATCCAGAAGATCCATATCAGCCAAGTTATTTTTTAGTTCATAAACATAAGGCTTTAGGTGATGAAGCAAGATTGAGAATTGTAAAATTGTTATTTGAAAAAGATCGTACATTGCAGGAGATAACGGAACAATTAAATCTTGGGAAGTCAACAATTCATCATCATTTGAAAATTTTAAGATCTGCGAAGTTAGTTGATATTCAAGACGCAAAGTATATTTTGAAAAAGAAAGCATTAGAGGCTATATCGAAAGAGTTGGAATTCTATTTAAATCATTAATTATGAATTTGTACATCCAAAGGTAAAAGATAAAATAATTTTACTTTTATAGAATATGCACAATAGGAGGAGAACTAAAAAGAAAGGTTGGTGCAAGATGGGGAGAAATATTTTAAAAAATCGATCGTTTTTCTTTATGTGGATTGGTAGCGCGATTTCTGAATTAGGCGGTGCATTTGGTACCCTATGTAATTCCATTCTTATTTATCAATTAACGGGCTCGAAAATGGCCTTAGGAAGTATGTGGCTACTTTACTTTATCCCATCGCTTCTTTTACAGCTTGTCATTGGTCCTTTCATTGATAAGTGGAGCCGGAAATGGATTATGATTGTATCTCAGTGGACACGTGGGCTAGCTTTTTTACTCCCTCTATGTATGATAATCATTGGAAATATAGAAACATGGCATATTTTTGTTGTTCAAATCATAGTTGGTCTTATCACGCCACTTTATGTACCAGCCAATCAAGCGATTACACCGACAATTGTATCTAAGGAAGAACTACAAACAGCGAATGCTTATATCGATGGAATGGTTCGTCTTGTGATGTTTTTAGCCCCTGTATTAGGGGGAATTGTTATTGAGTTTATAGGAGTAAAGCTAACATTATTTTTCGTTTGTTTATTTCTATTTATAAGTGGTACTTTACTATTATTTATACAGGAACATAGAGTAGCTCAAACAATTCGTAAAAGTTGGCTAAAACAATCTATTGAGGGATTCACCTATTATTTTAAACAACCCATTATCGTTTGGTTAGGTGTTTTTCTCACATTTGTTCAATTTGGAGTCGGTGTGACGATGGTTATTAATCTTCCATATATAATAGATGAACTCTCAGCAAGTTATGCTGATTATGGATATTTTATGGCTGGTTTTCCCCTTGGGTATGTAATTGGCTCTATACTTGTTGGGAAAGTGCAGTACCATAGTCGGCGTCTTCTCATGCTTGGGGCGCTATTGATAGGAGGAATCACATATATTTCACTAAGCCTAAATCATAGCATCATTTTAGCAGTTATGATTGAAGTTGTAGCGGGCGTATGCATGGCATTTTTTAATGTCCATAACACGAAAATATGTCAACAAATTGTACCAAATGATAGGA
Source organism: Bacillus cereus group sp. N21 (assembly GCF_016483395.1). NCBI lineage: Bacteria > Bacillati > Bacillota > Bacilli > Caryophanales > Bacillaceae > Bacillus > Bacillus cereus group sp. N21. Next base: position 31,324 of record NZ_JAEHBX010000037.1, on the reverse strand, counting down.
TGGGGAAGGTATTTTCGGTACGCTTATTTTTAATAAGAGGTGCGATGCCACTAGGTGTTTTAGTTGGAGGAGTATTGAGTGAGGTATGGGGAGTGAGGGCGTTATATGTACTAATTGGATCTATCATATGTGTAACTTCTGTAGCTGGAATGCTACTCCCGTATTTTAAATTTCTCGATGAATCGATTCGAGAAAAATCAGCTTAATAGCCTTGTTGTATAATTTAAATGAAATGTTTCAATTGAAAATAATTATCAAAATCAATTATAATGAAACAATAATAGAATTATTTGCATACAAAGGGAGTGGGATATATGTTTATCGAAACGAAAACAATTACAGTTAAAGAAGGAACTTCAGATCTTGTTGTTCAGCGTTTTTCTGGAGAAGGTATTATTGAAAAATTTGAAGGGTTTATCGACTTAAGTGTTCTTGTTAAAAAGGTGAGAAGAGGGGACGAAGAAGTCGTTGTAATGATTCGCTGGGAATCTGAAGATGCATGGAAAAACTGGGAGACAAGTGAAGAGCATTTAGCTGGGCATAGAGAAAGTCGCGGGAAACCAAAACCAGATCATATTTTGAAATCTGAGCATGCGGTATATTATGTGAAATCATCGAAATCTGCTTATCAGCAGTCTTAATCAAAAAAGGAAATAAATTTTGTGAAATATAAGACATGAAGTGTCATAAAGTTTTTCAATATCAATGTCTTGTTTATAGTATATGAAAAAAGTACGTCACGCATAGTGGTGTACTTTTTTATTTAATTGGTACGTGTAAATGTTTAAGCAAACACAAATAATATAAAACATGTTAATAACAAGAGAGAAAGTCCTTTGGAGACTCAATCTTAACTTGCCGTTGATAGGGTATTACCAGTATTTTTGAAAAGATAAGTTAAGCTAAATAGACATGAAATGATAATTTTATCCACATATAGTGTGAATGTACATATCTCCACATGATACAACCTGTTGGACGGCAATGGTAGATTCTATACAAGGAATTGGATATATAAGCACTTGAAAAAGAGAAGCAATTCGTATGTCAAATGTTAAAAGATTGCATACAAGTATCTTGGGATTTTGATGACAGAACTCTTCCGTATGATTTTTAATAGAAAATGGAACAAAAGAAACTTTTATCTTGTCTATATAAAGGAGTCAATTATAAAACATGAGGAAAGGTGTTTATGCTTATTCAAATAAGCTTGAGGTGTTGAGATGGAACATAAGGTTATTGAAAATTGCAATCATGATGAAATTGATAATGTTATAAGAGAACATTGGCAAGACGTATGGAATTATTCATTCATTATTACAAAAGATACACATTTATCAGATGATATAACGCAAGAGGTATTTATAAAAGTATTTAAAAAGTGGGATTCATTTCGGAATGAGTCCTCTGTTAAGACATGGTTATTAAAAATTACAAGGAATACAGCTTTAAATTATTTAAAGTCCTCCTATTTTAAGAGGATTTCTTTAGTAAGTTTTTTTCGACATGATAAGGAATATCCGTCAGCAGAAAAACAATTTTTACAAAAAGAAACTATGAATGAAGTTTGGGACACCGTATTAAATTTGCCCCAAAAACATCGTGAAGTATTAATACTAGATGCAAAATATGAATTATCTTATGATGAAATTGCTGAAACATTAGGCGTGTCTATTGGAACTGTGAAATCTAGGCTACATCGCGCTCGTGCACGAGTTTCAAAAATATTATCGGAGGATGAATTATGAACAATGATAGAAAGCCGGATTGGTATAAAGAATTAAAAGGTGGGCCTATGAAACAGCCTCAAGACGAAGAGGAATTTATTTATAAAATAAAACAATCTATATACCAAAATAGTGAGGAAGGTTTCCCTAAAATTAGAAGGCCATTTCGTATAAAGACATTCACTGTTGCAGCTGTTCTAGTTTTTACGGCTGTGCTGTTTAACTTTCAACAATTCTGGTTTGGAAAAAATGAACCGCCTGTGCAAAGTAGCACTCAAATTGAAGTTAAGATGAAAGATGAATCTAATCAAGATCAATCACTAAAACAATTTATGGATGAATTAAATCAAAACACAAGCTTAAAAAATAAGAACGATTTATATAGAGTATTAGATGAAGAATTTGTTTTTAAGGGAGAAAAGTATAGTAAAAATGAATGGAAGTTTGATGATGATATTTTTCATGATTTACAAGTAGCTCTTGCAATGGGGGGAGAATTTGTGAATGATACGAAAACATTATATAAGATACCAAGTGGGTTGGCAGAAAGTAACCAAACGAAGCAAGAACGTTATTTATATGCTACTGTTGTTGGTGAAGAAACAAAAATTTTAACTCAACCAAAACACGATTCACGCGTTTTATATCGGGTATCTAACGAAACTGTAAAAGCATGGATTCCGGAGAAAGTGAAGAATGATGGATATATAAAAATAACTACAATGAATGGTTATACTGGCTACGTAAAAGAAGACCATGTATCAATAGATATCCAGTATTCTTTCATTTTTGAAAAACAAAATGATGGTATGTGGAAAATAAAGAGTATAGATTCTATATGGTAAAAGAGAAAGGTTCACTTTATTGAACCTTTCTCTTTATTTTTTATTCTCTTTTTGGAGAGTATCCCACTCCTTTAAAATTTCCGCTGCAGCAAGTGCTGCACTATTTCTTTCAGAATTACCACCAGGAATAATGACAGAAATAGCAATATGCGGATTTTTAGTAGGGGCATATGAAATAAATAGAGAATGATTTATAACTTTCTCTTGTTCATTCGGCGAACCTGTTATTCCCGTTTTACCAGCAACGTCAAAGGGTAAGTTTTTAATTTCTTGTATGTTTTGACTCATTCCACTTTGTAAAACATTCCAGAATCTTGAAGGATAACGATTTGAACTTTCTAAAATTGGTTTAAATTTTTTTGTTTTTTTATCACCGTTTTCCATAATTGCATTCACGATTTGAGGTTTGTATTTGTCCCCTTTATTTGCAAGAGCAGCCGCATATTGAGCGAGTTGTAGAGTAGTGTGTACTTCATTTGCGCCCCAAGAAGCATTCAATAAAGCAGAAATCCCACTTTCAAAATTACTAGATGCATGTAACTTATATTGTCCTTCTTCTTCAAAGGGCAAATCAATCCCAGTTTTGGAGCGAAGACCGAATTGTTTTAAATAACTCGTCCACACGGTTGCCACTTTTTCTAAATTTCCATTATTTTGATTGAATAGTGGAATTGCTACTTTTGCTGTCATAAATGTATTTGATGAGTTAATGATAGCTTGACTCGGTGTAATTTCACCAGTTGGAGTTCCAGCAGCATTGGTGATGTTATTTTGATTATTATACTGAAAGCGACCTTTATCTAAATATGTATCTTGAGGCTGAAAAAGCTTTTCGTTTAACCCAATTAATATAGTAAGCGGTTTTATAGTTGATGCCATATTTACATAGGAATCACCATACTTTAATTTTTGGATTGTTTTATTTTGAGCAAGTAATTGGATGTTTTCTTTTTCAGACGATGATAAAGGTGTATTGAATATATTTGGATCAAAAACTGGCGAGTTAGCCATAGTTAATATTTCTCCTGTTTTAACATCTATCACCACAGCATAACCAGCAGTAGCATCAGGGGTTTTCTGAATTTGGGATCTTAGTGCTTTTTCAGTTTTTTGCTGAAGTTTATAGTCTAGTGCTAGCTGAATATCTTTTCCTCTTTGAGGACTTTGTATGTTCCATAAGAACTTTTTATTTTTTATTTTAAAAGTGAGAGTTTTTCCTGGTTTCCCTTTTAAATCGTTTTCATATTGAAGTTCAATTCCGTTTTTACCACCAGGAACATAATTAGAATCCGAGTTATTTTTTTCATAGTCAACATACCCAATTACTTGTGAAGCAATTTCATGATGTGGATAAACACGTATCCACTCATTTTTTACTTTTATATTTTTGAAGTTGTTTTCGTTTATAAATGCGAATTCTTTATCATTTAAGTTTGCATGTAATCGTATTTCATTTTTATCATGATGTTTACAAGATTTTTGTAATTGTGAATTTATATCATCTACTGAAATCTTATGGTTAAACTTGGATGAAAACTGATTTAGAAAACTTGATATCTTCGCTACTTCTTGATCGGCTGGACAATCAATATTATAGACATAATACAAAGATTTTACTTTTTTATTTGTGGCTAGTATGACTCCATTTTGGTCAATAATTTTTCCTCTTTCAGCTGCAGAAGTTTTGATAGTAAACGAAATAAAACTCGTTTTGAATAAAAACATCAAAATAACTCCTAAAATGAATAAAACTGCTAAAATTATCCACCTCTTTGATTTTTTATGTAACATAAAATCCTCCCTTACCCAGATTCTATTCTATATTAAAATTTATTATTTTTTTTGTAAATGTGGGAACAACTTTATCATTTGGATTGTCTATTAAGTGTAGTAGCGCTTTTAGAGAAGTAAGCTGCTAGGAAAGGAGCAATGAAAATGAAAAAGAAACTGATATTAAAAGTAGGTCTATGTGCAAGTATATTAGGGATTAGCCAATTTGCCAGTTCAATATTTCCAGTACAAGCTGCCGAAAAAGTAGAGCAAATAAAAAATAAAGATCAAGAGAAAGATGTATCCATTTCACAATTGTATCCAAAGGTCTGGATGCATACAAGCATTGGAGTGGTAAATGGAACACGTATTCCTGCAAATGGTTTAATTCTTGAAACGTCTAAAGGACTAGTACTAATTGATACACCTTGGAATGATGATCTTACAGATCAACTGCTTCAAATACTAAAAAAGCAATTTCCTACAAAAGAGGTCACAGAAGCAATTGTGACTCATGCTCATGACGATCGTATAGGAGGAATTAAAACGCTGACTGAAAAAGGCGTCAAGGTACACAGTACGGCTTTAACTGCTGATTTAGCAGAGAAACAAGGTTTTGATAAGCCTCTTGGAGACTTGAAGAAACGCGATAATATGCGATTTGGTGATATAAACGTGGAAACATTTTATCCAGGAAAAGGACATACACAAGATAACATAACAGTATGGTTACCAAAGTATAAAATCCTATTTGGAGGATGTTTAATAAAATCACTAGATACGCAAGAGATTGTACAAACTCCAGGTTCATATGTATCTAATTGGTCAAAGGCAATTAAAAAAGTAGAAAAGAAATACAGCGATATAAATATTATTGTACCAGGACATGGAGATCCCGGAGATAGTCGTTTATTTACTCATACGTTGAACTTGTTAAAAAATAATGAAAATTAATAGGGTGTGACGGCCACGTAATATAGAGGAATAGCCTAATTTTTGTTTTAGATATATTAATAAAAAATAAGGGGAACTGCTTATGATTGAATGCAGTTTCTCTTATTATTTATCCCGCATTAACGGGTAGTAAGCCCTTCGCCTTAAGAGGCAGAGAGAAACGAGGAAGAGAGGTTGGGGATAACTGCCCGTAAAAGCCCGGTTAGTGAGGGCTAACCATCAGTGAGGGATGAAGAAAACGCCCACTGATGGAAGTTTCACTTTATGTAAATAGAGGAACGATTCCATTTTCATCTATTCAATTCATTAATTGAATGAACCGCTACCTTTTAGTTTTCTTTGTATAAAGATCGAATAACACATATGCGTGAATTTGTATATGAAACTGTAATCTGAATGAAACTCATTAAAAAATGGAGGATATATGAAAAAGCAAACAGGAAAGAAGCAGAAGACATCGATATCTATCCGATTAAACATCCTATTTTTCTGCGTATTTATACTATTTTCGGCTATTATTTTTCAGCTAGGAAAAGTACAAATTGTAGATGGAGAGACCTATAAAAATCAAGTAGAAAAAAATGAAAATGCAACAACGAGTATACCAGTTCCCCGTGGGAAAATTTATGATCGAGAAGGGAAACAGGTTGTTGATAATAGAGCACTTCGTACGATTACGTATACAAGATTGAAGGGTGTAAGCTCTGAAGACATTTTAAAAACTGCAAAAGATATTGCAAATATACTTGAAATATCAGAAGAAGAAATAAATAAATTAACGGAAGTAGATAAAAAAGATTTTTGGATGCAATTAAATAAAAAGCGTGCTAAAGCAAAGATCACGAAGCAAGAAGAGGAAAAATTTAGAGAAAAGGGTATAGAAGGGAAAGAGTTAGACAAAAGAATCGAAGAGTTAAGACGAAAACGCATTACAGAAGAAGAATTAGGAGAGCTCACGCCACAAGACTTACAAGTATTAGTTATTAAAAGTAAAATGAGTTCTGGTTATCAAATGACACCACAAGTTATAAAAAAAGACGTGACAGAGCAAGAGTATACGAGGATAAGTGAAAATTTAGCGAAATTTCCAGGGATAGATGCGACAGTTGATTGGGAACGAAACTATGTAAATGGTGATTTATTCCGTTCGGTATTAGGTAATATAACAAGTGCTGAAGAAGGGTTGCCAAAAGAACACTTAGATTCTTATTTGGTCCGCGGATATAATTGGAACGATCGCGTGGGGAAAAGTTATATTGAACAGCGATATGAAGATGTATTACATGGAACAAAAGAAGAAGTTAAAAATAATATTGATAAAGCAGGAAATGTTGTTCAAACGGAAACAGTCTCTAAAGGGAAAAGTGGTAACAATTTAACTTTAACAATTGATATGGAGTTACAAAAGAAAGTAGAAGAAAGTATAGAAAAAAATTTAAAAGCTTTTAAGAGTTCTGAACCATTAATGGATCGTGCTTTTGTTGTCATGATGGATCCAAAAACGGGACAACTTTTATCTATGGCTGGTAAGAGATTTGTAGAAAAAGATGGGAAAGTAGAAGTAGAAGATTTTGCATTAGGTAACATGGTAACTTCTTATGAGTTAGGATCAGCTGTAAAAGGTGCTACTTTATTAACTGGATACCAAACAGGAGCTATACAACCAGGGACTCAATTTTATGATGCACCTATGAAGTTTAAAGGTACGAGAGTTAAAAAATCATGGAATGTATCTGGATTTGGGAATATTAATGATTTAAGAGCTTTACAAGTATCATCTAATGTATACATGTTTCATACAGCGTTACAAATAGCTGGAGTGAATTATGTACCAAATAGTTCATTGGATATTAAACAAGCAGCATTTGATACAATGCGTTATTATTTTAAACAATTTGGTTTAGGGGTTCCAACAGGAATTAATTTACCGAATGAAATAACTGGACAAACAAGACAAAAAGATAGCCAACCTGGATTTTTATTAGATTTTTCTATTGGACAGTATGATACGTATACACCACTACAATTGGCACAATATATTTCAACTATTGCAAATGATGGATACCGAATGCAACCTCAAATTGTCCAAGAGATTCGAGAACAAACAACAAAAAAAGAAGAAATTGGAAAAGTTGTACAATCTATAGAACCTGTTGTGTTAAATCGAGTGGATGTGAAATCGGAATATATTGATCGAGTAAAAGAAGGGTTTAGATGGGTATTTCAAGAAGGCGATGGAACTGGTGTGAAATATTTCCAAAAGGCTCCATATAAACCAGCTGGGAAAACAGGAACAGCTCAAACAGTATATGGAGGAGATAGTAAAATTGGAAGGAATGAGAAGGGAGAACGTATTGAGTGTTACAATTTAACATTAGTTGGATATGCTCCATATGATAATCCGGAAATAGCATTTTCTGTAGTAGTCCCTTGGGTTCACAATGATAAAGGCGGTATTAATTCATTAATTGGAAAGGATATATTAGATATATACTTTGACTTGAAAAAGCAACGTATGAATGGTGAAGCTACTAATATAGTGAATCCTAATCAGTAACAGTAAAATTTAATTCTTTATCGGGAAGGTAATGATTACTAGGATCCAAGTTATATTGTTTATCCAGTTATTCGCGGGCAGTAAGACTCTCACCTCAAATTTCGGCGAAAGCAAACAAGTTTAGGTGGGACTCAATTGTCCGTAAAAGTCTGGTTAGAGCGGGCTTATTAAGGTTGTACTTTATATTAAGAAGCTTTTTGAATAAAAGAATTAAGGTGAATTTGTGGAATAGCAGCTAGTATAGTTGCTATTTCACAGGTTTTTAATAATAGCTTTGTTACCAAGATATAGAACATTATTAAATCTCAGGTTCATATTAATCAGTAGAAAACGAGCGGATGTACACTATTTATAGCAAGTTACTCATGTAAAAAGGATTATAAGAATTATTTAAGCTATTTTGATTTATTTAAAGGAGAAGTTTGAATTGAAAAAAATATGGATACTACTTTTCTTTTGTTTCACATTTATATTGGTAGGATGCAATAAAGGCGAAACTTCAGAACAAGCATTTGAAGTGTATGTAAAATTATGGAATGACAAGAAATTTGCAGATATGTATGATCAACTGTCAAAACACGCAAAAGAATCCATTTCAAAAAAAGAATTTACAGAGAAAAATGAAAAAATTTACGAAGGTATTGATTGGAGTTGAGAATTTAAAAATTAAAAGAGAGAAAGTAAGTAAAGATAAAACGGAAAGTAAGGTCATTCTTTTTACCGTAAGTATGGATACAGCAGGAGGAGAAATTTCTTTTTCACATGAAGCAACACTTGTGAAAGAAAAAGATGGAGATAAGAAGTCTTGGAAAATAAATTGGACCCCAGACTTTATCTTTCCAGGGATGAAAAAAAATTATAAAGTCCGTCTGCAGACAGAGCAAGGAAAACGCGGTGAAATATATGATCGAAATGGAAAAGGGCTTGTAGTGAATGGAAAGGCAACTGAGGTTGGAATTATTCCAGAAAAATTAGGAAATACTGCAACACAAACGAAAGAAATAATAGCGCAATTACTTAATATGTCTATCGAAGAAGTCGATCAGAAGCTTACAGCGAAATGGATTAAACCAGATTCCTATGTACCAATTGGTATTTTACCAGAAGGACGAACACAAAGTGATTATATTTCGTTGGAAGGTGTTTCGTCTCGTCCAGTAAAAGTCCGTACATATCCACTAGGAGAAGCGGCAGCACACTTAACGGGATATATAGGAGAAGTAAATGCAGAAGAGTTAAAATTGCTTCAGAAAAAAGGATATCAAGCGGATGATTTAGTAGGTAAGACAGGATTAGAAAAAGTCTTAGAAAATAAATTGCGCGGTGAAAAGGGTGGACGCGTATTTATGGAAGATGAGAACGGAAAAGAGATTAAAAACTTAGCAAAAACAGAAGCAAGGGATGGAGAGAATGTTACATTAACAATTGATGCCTCAATTCAAGAAAAAATCTATAATGAAATGAAAAATGAAGCAGGATCTAGTGCAGCGATTAATCCAAAGACGGGTGAAACAATTGCCCTTGTAAGTAGTCCAGCTTATAATCCAAATATAATAGTTAGAGGGGCATCAAAAGCGCAACGTGAAGTATGGAATAATGATTTGAAAAATCCAATGATAAACCGTTTCACACAGGCAGTTGTACCAGGATCTGTATTTAAAACAATTACAGGGGCAATTGGTTTGGAAGCAAACGTTATAAATCCAACGGAAGAGTTTAAAATTGAAGGATTAAAGTGGACAAAAGATTCATCATGGGGAAATTATTATGTAACACGTGTGAAAGATGCTAGTCCGATTGATTTCGATAAGGCAATGAAGTACTCTGACAATATTTATTTTGCACAACAAGCTTTAAAAATAGGAAAAGATCAGTATGAAAGCATGCTTAAGAAGTTCGGATTTCATGAAAAATTGCCGATTGAATACGAATTTCCTATGTCAATCATTGCAAAAGATGGGATGAAAAACGATATTCAACTGGCAGATACAGGATACGGTCAAGGACAAGTATTAATGACACCTCTTCATTTAGCTTTAACATATGCACCGATTGTAAATGAAGGGAATATTCCATCTCCACATCTGATACAAAAAGAAGTGAAGAATTGGAAAGAGAATGTGATTTCTAAAGAAAGTCAAAGAGTATTAAAAAGTGCGTTAATAAAAGTAATTAATGATTCCGATGGTGCCGGGAAAATTGCTAGGATTGATGATATGACTCTTGCTGGTAAAACAGGTACGGCAGAACTAAAAGAATCAAAAGAAGCAGATGGAAAAGAACTCGGATGGTTTGCAGCTTTCGATGCAAATGCGCCGGATATGATTGTTACAATGATGATTGAAGATGTGAAAGGAAGAGGGGGTAGTAATGTTCCAGGTGAAAAAATAAAACATATTTTTCAGAAGTGATACTTAGATTTTATCATTAAAAAAGAACCCTTTTAATAAAGAGGGTTCTTTTTTTAGTAAAAATACATTATTTAATCAACTAATTTAATTTTTTACTTCATCATACAACTCTAGCCCTTCTTTCACATTCAAGCCATTTTTGACGATGCCATGAATCGCTTGAATCATCGCAGCTGGATGTTCTGACTGCCAAATATTTCGTCCCATATCAACTCCAATCGCACCCTCTTGCAATGCTTGGTATGTAATTGTTAAAGCGTCTTCGATTGAGTCTAATTTAGGGCCACCTGCAATGACGACTGGGGCAGGGCATGTGCTCGTAATTTTTTCAAATCCTTCGCAGTAATACGTTTTAATAATATCAGCACCCATTTCCACACATACACGCGATGCAAGTGCTAAAAAGCGTGCTTCTCGTTTTTGTAGTTCTTTTGCAACGGCCGTAATACCGAGAACAGGTAAACCGTAATCATGAGCCTCGGAAACTACGTTTGCTAGATTTGAAACAGTTTGTGTTTCATATTCTGAACCGACAAAAACAGATACACCAACTCCGACTACATTTTGCCGCAGTGCTTCTTTAATTGGTGTCACAATGGTCTCGTTTGCTAAATCTTTACCAACGACAGTTGGACCGCCTGAAACACGTAAAACCATTGGTGTTTTGCAGTCTTTAGGAATGCAGGAATTGAGTACACCCCTTGTTAAAAAGAGAGAATCTGTATAGGGAAGTAAGTTTTTTACTGTTTCTAATGGTTGTTCTAATCCATGAATTGGACCTAAAAAGTAACCGTGATCAATTGCTAACATAACTGCTTTTCCATCAGGCAGAATCGTATTTAATCGATTTTGAAATCCCCAAGTCATTGTGAATCACTCCTTCGTTAAATTTGGATTTTCTATTTGTACAGTATCTTTTTCTTGTAAATGTGGTGACTTAATAAAAACAGCTTTAAAGATTTGATCTGAGTGGTTAATAAGATAGTGGGATTCGTGAGGACGAACTTGCAAGACGTCACCTTGTTTTACAGGGACTCTTTCATTATCAATATAAAAATCAATTTCGCCTTCTAAGGCATAAAAAATTTCTTCACATATGGTGTGATAATGATTTTGAAACTCTTGCCCAGGCTGAATGACTACAACGCCAAGGTCAATGTTAGGACCCTTTATTAAATATTTTGGGCCGTTGTTACCAAAGCGATAGGAGAAATCCTCTTCATTTACTTTGAGCATATTGTTCACTCCTTTATGAATGTGTTACAGTGCACCTGGTGCAATCCACATATGTGATGTAAATCCTTCATCCGCTAGCGGGAGTTGTTTTCCATAAACAGATTTCCACGTTTGATAGAAATTTTGATATAATTTATGATTTTCAGCATTCGGTTCATAGGTGCTTTCCCACTTTACAAATTCCTGAGAGATTGTTTCCATAGAGTCATATATTCCGGCACCAACTCCTGCCGCAATTGCTGTTCCTAAGGCGGCCGCTTCTTTTACAACTGGTACTTTAACAGAAATTCCGAGAACATCCGCAACAATTTGGGGCCAGAGCTTGCCTTTGGCAGCACCCCCAGCAAATATCACTTCAGAAGGGAACTTTCCTGTTAATGATTCTATTAATTTTAAATTTCCAAGTGTTATAAATGCAGCATTTTCTTCGAGTGCACGGAACAGTTCTTTCTTTCCGCATTTATTAGCATCTAAGCTTAAATTAATGAAAGAAGGTGCGGCATGGCGCCATGAAATGTAGTTCATTACATTTGAAAATATAGGAATAATGCCATATGATCCGACTGGCACATGTTTTGCTTGTTCCTCTAATAATTCATAAGCATCTACACCTAGTTTAGTAGCAAGTTCTTGTTCTTCTTGGCAAAAAACATCTCGAAACCATCTCATCACAAGCCCGGGGAAAAAAGCGATTGTTTCATATTGCCAAAGTGTAGGGATAGCGTGGCAATTGACGCGAATACGAGCATTTGAATCTGTTTTTGGACTTGTTATATTTACTTCTTGTTGCCAAAAGCTCCCTCCGCAAATAAATGTTTGTTCAGGATGTACGACTCCCGAACCGAGTGAAGCCATCTGGGCATCTCCGCCCCCAGCAACTACCGGTGTTCCTACATGTAAACCTGTTAGTTCTGCACTTTGTTTTGTGATATTACCAATAACTGTCCCCGCTTCATTTACATTTGGAGAAAATGATAAGTTTAGACGACATTGCTCAGCAATCGAATTATCCCAAGTTCTATTTTCTAAATCAAAAATACCAGATGTACATCCATTGGAAGGGTCTATTTGTAATACCCCGCACAATTTATATAAAATCCAATCGTTTAACATTGTAAAGGAATGGATTTTATCATATATATCAGGTTGATGTTTTTGAATCCAAAGTAGCCTAGGCAGAGCGCCAAGTGCAAAAATTTGCCCTGATTTCATATATAAATCTTCTTCAAGATGGGAGCGGATCTGTTTTAATTGACTTACTTCAGAAGAAGCACGGCCATCAACGTTCGCACATGCCCATATTTCTTGCCCACTTTTATCATATAAAACAAATCCTTCGCGCATACTTGTTGCACTAATCCCTTTAATAGAAGAAGGGGATATGTTGCTTTTTTGAAGTACATCTTTTGTGCATTCTTGAACGAGTTTCCAATTCTCTATCACATCAAAATTCATAGAACCAGGATAACGAGAGTCGGGTTTATGAACCCACTCTTTTTGACTCACAGCAAGCTGATTTCCTTGTAAATCGAAAAGGACGGCCCTGATACTACCAGTACCCGCGTCATAAGCTAATAGAGAAGACATTATGATTCACCTTCCTTTCTTAATAGGGAGAGTGCTGTGTCCTCATCGGTAATTAATGTATGAATGAATCTACCTTTTAAGGCTCCGTAAATTGCATCTATTTTTTCTTCACCGCCAGCTACACCGACTACGTGTTTCATCTTTTGAAGAGCTGAAAGAGGTGTGCCAATTAGGCGGTCGTGATGGGGAAGTTCTAGTAATTCTCCATGTGTATTATAAAATTGTCCTAGAATATCTCCGGCACCATTTTGACTTCGTATATAGGTCATTTCACGAAGCGTTAATTTTTCTTCTTTTACAATGGTTGCATCATGAGATAAACCACCAATACCAACTATTGCTGTATTAGCAAGTGAAGCGACATGTAGCATATCTTTAACGGCTGGTTCGGAAAGGATACTTTGTGCCATTTCGGTTGTGGATGCTAAAAATGGCGTAGGAATGATATGAAGTTCGCCTTGCATGTGATTGAGATAGTTTTGTTTTCTAGGAAGGTAATGATTTACACCACCTGTAAGAGTAACGATTGAAAGTTGTATAGATGCTTCAAAATGGATGTTTTCTAACATTTTTGATATCGTTTCCCCCCAACCAATGCCGAGTAAATCTCCTTGTTGTAAATGTGTTTCTACATATTGCGCTGCAGCTTTCCCTAAAGAAGAAGGGGAATTTTCCATTAGCGTAGGGATAATAAAAGAGTCTTTTAAATGAAATCTTTTAATTAGTTCACGTTCAATGCTTAAGCAATGTAAACCCGTACCTTTTACATGAAATGTAACGACACCTTCAGCTCGAGCTTTATCTAATAACCGAACGACCTTATTTCGTGAAATGTGAAGCAAAGAAGCGATTTCCTGCTGCGTTAAATGATCTTTATAGTAATACCAGGCTACTTTTGTTAACAAATTTTCTTCAAAGTTCAACTGTGACATTCTCTTCATCCCTTTCAACAATTGACCGATGCTTAAACATATGTGCTTATTTTTTTGTTTATACCGATAGAAGTAGTAATTGTGTTCAAGAAAAATTTGTTCTAGATATGAAAAAAGGGATATACAATGCTACAAAACAAGTAGAACAAAAAATCACTTTCTCAAAAATTGTTCTGTATAAAGGCAGGTGACAAGATGTGGAGAATGCCCCCTTATTAAAAGTGAGGCAAATGAGTAAATCATTCTCAGAACAAAGGGTACTAAAAGAAGTGAATTTAGAATTAGACTATGGCGATGTATATGCTTTAGTTGGCGGAAACGGTGCTGGGAAATCAACATTGATGAAAATATTAACAGGTTTATACTCTTATGATGCTGGGGAGATGTATGTAAAGGGAGTAGTGCAAAGTTTTTCTAATCCAGCGGAAGCACATTTAAATGGTATTTATTTAATTCCACAAGAACCGTTAATTTTTTCTCATATGACAATTGAAGAAAATATATGTATCGGAATAAAAGCAAAGAAGAAGGAACTTGGTACAAAGATAAAAGATTTGATAAAAAGTTTAGGGTGGAACATAGAACTGAGTGCAATTGGAAGTTCATTATCAATTGCACAGCAACAATTAGTAGAAATATTAAGAGGATTAATAAGAGAAGCAGAGATTCTTATTTTAGATGAGCCAACATCGACATTAACAACTCATGAAATAAAGAGTCTTTTTGTGCTGATAAAAGACTTAAAAGAAAAGGGAATCGGAATGATTTATATTACGCATCGTTTTCCGGAAATCTTTGAGATTGCGAATAAAGTAGCTATTTTGCGTGATGGAATGATAGTGAGTCAAGGGGATGTATCAGATTATACATATGACATGCTAATGGAGGGATTATTGCCAAAAGATTATAAACAAGAGGAGAAAAAAGTGGCACCTCAAGAAACGATGAAACTTTCTCAACAAGTATTAGAGGTAACAAATCTGTCGAGTTATGCATTTCAGAATATATCACTAAATGTACATGCTGGAGAGATTGTAGGGATTGCTGGTGTTGTTGGATCGGGTAGAACGGAATTAGCAGAAGTGTTATATGGGATAAGGCCCATACGGTCAGGGGATATTTTATTAGAAGGGGAGTCAATTGCAAAGTGTTCTACGAGCAAACGATTAGATAAAGGGATGGTATATGTTCCAGAGGATAGGGCAGGGAATGGTATGTTTTCAATTCGGTCTGTTAAAGAAAATATAACGGCAGCTTCTTTACACCGAATGAGCCCATTCTTTTTAAAGTGTAAAAAAGAAAGCGCTTTAGCAGAGTTGTATATGAATAAGTTTCGGATAGTTGTTTCCAATGTAGATGAAAAAATGACATCTTTATCAGGTGGAAACCAACAAAAAGTTGTATTAGCAAAATATCTTGCTTGTGAACCTAAAGTAATTATTCTTGATGAACCAACGCGCGGGATTGATGCAAAAGCAAGATTAGAAGTATATGAGGCAATTCAAAGTTTAAAACAATCAGGGCTTGCGATTTTATTAATCTCCTCAGATGTAGAAGAAATTGTTCAATTAGCAAACCGGGTCTATGTGATGAGGAATGGAAAACTTGTTTCTCATTTAGAGAAAGGAGAAATTTGTATAGATGAAGTTACACGCCTTGCATATGTGGGAAGGGAAGGTGTAACGGAATGAAACGTTTTTCAAATATAGTTAAAATGCATGAAACATCCATTCTTATTTTATTACTTATTTACATAGCCCTCGTAGGAATTATTAATCCTAGTTTTGTTCAGTTTAGTTCGCTTTCTTTAATTATGAAATCAAGTCTTATTTTAGTCATACTAGCTATTGGTCAATCATTCGTATTATTTACTAAAAATATTGATGTTTCAGTCGGTTCTATTATGGGATTAAGCGCAGCAATTTGTGGGATGTTTTTGACAAATGGTAATAGCATCTTAATTTCAATCATTGTTGCAATCTTGCTTGGATCTGTGATTGGAATGATAAATGGCGTTGGGGTTACGAAGTTTCGCGTACCGGCAATTATTATGACATTAGGAATGTTAGGGATTATTAGAGGAGCGATGTTGATCTATACAGGTGGCAAATGGATTGAAGATATTCCTAAGTCTTATAAACAGATGTCTTCTGTCATGATACTAGGGCTTCCAGTTACAGTATGGATCATTTTGGCTATTTTACTATTATTATATATCTTTTTAACGAAAGCACCTTTTGGAAGATATTTTTATGCTGCCGGAGATAACGAAGACGGAGCACGCCTCATTGGAATACTGGTAGACAAGGTGAAAATATATGCATTTATTATTTCTGGGATGAGCGCAGGGGTTGCAGGATGCATATTTGTTATGAATATCGGCTTTGTGCCAAATCAAACTGGTACAGGAATTGAGTTACAAGTAATTGCTGCCGCTGTTCTCGGCGGAATTCATCTAAAAGGTGGAACAGGTTCTATATTTGGAGCAGCACTGGGAGCGATTTTTTTAGAAGTTATAAGTAGTTCACTAGTCTTTTTAAAAATACCTGCTTTTTGGAATAGTGCTATATCAGGATTCTTACTGTTACTTATTATTATATTAGACAGCATCTTAAAAAAATGGAAGGGAATAAGACAGTTGGAAGAAAGAAGGATGAATCTATGAAGTATGCACGTGGATTTTTAAGATGGGAAGGAGTTCTTATTGTATTACTTATTATAGAGTTCATTCTCTTTGGTTTGTTAAACAGTGATTTTTTAAATATTAGTAATTTACTTTTCAGTATGAATGACTTCGTTTTTATTACGATTGCCGCAATTCCAATGACTTTTGTAATTATAACAGGTGGAATCGATGTATCTGTAGGATCGATTATGGGACTTACTTCAATTCTTATTGGTGTACTCTGGATGAATGGAATTCCGGTTATTTTAGCTGTAATTATTGCCTTGTTTATCAGTTGTCTAGCGGGTTGTATCAACGGGGTGATTATTAAAACGACAGAGGTAGAACCTCTTGTTGTTACACTTGGAACGATGTTTTTATATTCAGGAATTGCACTTGTTATCTCGGGTGGCTCAAATGCCAGTGGATATGAAGGGATAAGTGGTTTATCGGATTCTTACGTGCAACTTGCAAATGGAAGTTTTATAGGAATTCCTAATTTAGTATGGTTACTTTTCGTTTTGACTGTTTTGTTTACACTCTTACTTCATCGAACAAGGTACGGACGTTATGTCTTGTTGACAGGTGCGAATGAAAAGGCAGCACAATATTCTGGTATTCGAACAAAAAAAATAGTAACTATTTCCTATATTCTTTCTGGGTTAGGAGGTGGATTAGGAGGGGCTTTTTTAACAGCATATTTTGGCTCAGCTCGAGCTGATATTGGAAGCGAGACAATTCTGCCGGTTATTACGGCAGTTGTATTAGGTGGGACACTCATCACTGGGGGAAAAGGAAGTATTCTTGGAACAGTACTAGCAAGTATATTTATTGGAATGATGCAGTACGGTTTACAAATGACAGGTTTAACGAACGAACAGTCAAATGTAGTTATTGGTATTATACTTATCCTCTCTGTTATTATTAGGCATTTCAATTTACAGCAACTCACTATGTGGAAAAGAAGGAAATTGCATAAGGGGGAAATGTCATGAAAAGAAAACTGGGGATTTTTATCATTACATGTGTTTGTATCATCGGTTTAATCGCATGTTCTAGCAAAACAGCAGACAAGAAAAAAGCAGATGATGTGAAATTTGCTTTCATTCCGAAATTGACAGGGGTTGGCTTCTTTACATCAGGTGGTGAAGGGGCAAAAGAAATGGGAGATAAATTAGGGGTACAAGTGAAATATGATGGGCCGTCAGAGGCTAGTGTATCAGGGCAAGTAAAATATATAAATAATTTTATTAATCAAAACTATGATGCATTGATGGTTTCATCTACATCGGTTGATGGACTTTCACAATCATTACAACGCGCTAAGAAAAAAGGGATGACGGTGTTGACATGGGATTCTGATGTAAATCCGAAAGACCGTTCATTTTATATAAGCCAAGGAACGCCGGAGCAACTGGCAAATTTATTAATTCAAATGACCTCATCACAAATTGGAGATAAAGGAAAAGTAGCATTCTTTTATTCAAGTCCGACTGTAACAGATCAAAATCAGTGGGTAACAAAAGCAAAAGAGATTATAAAAGAAAAATATCCAAATTGGGAAATTGTAACGACGCAGTACGGAGAGAATAATGCACAAAAATCATTATCGGTTGGAGAAAGCATTTTAAAAACGTATCCAGATATTAATGCGGTGATTTGTCCTGATGCAACAGCACTTCCAGCAATGGCACAAGCTGCTGAAAACTTAAAATTGGATAAAAAGGTAGTTGTGACGGGATTTTCAACTCCAAACGTAATGCGTGATTATGTAAAACGTGGAACTGTTCAGCAATTTGGGCTATGGGATGTAAAACAACAAGGCGCACTTGCAACTTATGTTGCAAATGAAATTGTGGTAAAAGGAAAGAAATTAAAAGTTGGCGATAGCTTTGAAGTTCCGAATATAGGTAAAGTAAAGGTGGAACCGAATTCTATTCAAGGTTATGACTACGAAGCAGATGGAAATGGAATCATTGTATTACCAGAAAGAGTTATATTTACGAAGGATAATATTGATAAGTATAATTTTTAATGTTGAAATGAAAAACGTCCGGTATTTTTATCGGACGTTTTTATTATGCCAATCTTTTAGAATCTCTTCATCAATTTGTCCAACTACTTCTTGTGTACCATCACCTTTTTCAATTTTAACTTCAGCCCATTCTGTATTACTAACGACATACCAAAACCTTTTTGTTCCTTCAACAGTAATGATTTTTGCATTTTTGTTCCCGACATAAACTTTAGTAATAGCGTTATCACGAATTGTTCCAGCATAAATGTAAGGGATTTGATGCATGGAAGTCCATCTTACAGGGCTATTCCATTCAGTTCCTGTAGTTCTTATCCAATTCCACTTGTCACTTTCCTTTTCAAAATAAGCAATGAATATTTGTTCTCCTTGCTGATTATGTTCTGTAAATATTGCTACGGCATCATTTTCTTGTGAAACATTCATTTCTGTATGAATGAGAGTGTAGGAATTGTTCTTTTGTCCAAAATGCATTTTTTGCATCTTTTCATGGAAGTACATATAAAAGGATTGCTCTTTTGAACAGCTAATAAGAAATGTGATTAATATGAGGAAAGTATAGGTTATATTTCTATTCAACTTGCTACCTCCTTTTATCTTGAAGGATAAGTCTTTTTAGCAAAATAAGTACAAATGCCCTAATAATTATATTTATGTTAAAATTATTCTGAATATTAAATTATACGATTGGAGGAATCGATTTGCTTACACAAGAACAAATCTCCAACTTATTTAGAAATTTTTCTATAAAAGAATGTAAAGAATCGAGCGATTTATACGAACATTTATCATTGGAAATTTCAGAAGATGAGGAAATCCTTGCATTAGCATCACACGCACAACTTGGTCAGCCAACTCCTAACTTATTACTTGGTGCTGTTCACTATTTATTACTGAAAGGGAATAATCATGTATTAAAACAATACTATGGTAGCCTTGTTTCGGCTCCAGAAAAAAATCTAGAACATGCTTTTCAACAGTTTAAAGATTTTTGTCAGATTCATAGGGAAGAGATAATCAATATTTTAAAAACAAAGCTAGTGCAGACAAACGAAGTAAGACGATGTACATATTTATATCCGAGTTTTTGTTATATGTTTAATAAAGTGAATAAGCCTTTAGCGCTAATTGAAATTGGGACAAGTGCTGGTTTACAGCTGTTCTGGGATCAATATAGCTATTCTTATGGAACAGGAGAGGTGTTTGGAAATAAAGACTCTAAAGTTCATTTGAAATCAGAAATAAAAGGGGAGAATCAGCCATTTTTCTTACAACAAAGTCCACTTGTCGTAGAAAGAATCGGACTTGATTTACATATAAATGATTTAAATAATGAGGAAGATTATTTATGGTTACGCTCACTTATTTGGCCTGAGCATAAAGAACGACTTGAAATGTTTGATCACGCAGCAGCTTGTTTAAAAGAACAATCTGTAAAATTAATAGAAGGAGATGGAGTATCTCTTCTTTCAGACATTGCAGAACAAATTCCAGAGGATTCGGTGATTTGTGTTTTCCATACACATGTAGCGAATCAAATACCAGAGAGTGTAAAACATAAATTAGTAGAAAAAGTTAAAGAAATTGGTGCGAAACGGGATGTATTTCACCTGTATAACAACATGTGGGATAGAGATCTTCATCTTGATTATTTTATGAATGGGAAAGAATACAATGAAACTGTTGGAGAAACGGATGGCCATGCGCGTTGGTTTAGTTGGAGGTTGGACGATAAATCGCTTTGTTAGATTGATATTTTAACGGTGTATAAAGAAGGGACAACTTACATGAGTTGTCCCTTCTTTATTGTAATAAATAAATTTTCATGTAAAATGAACCTTTTGTGAGAAACGAGCGAATATAGTGTGAAAGATTGTTTAAAACATGAGAGGGGAACGAGAATTGGATGAAATTGAACTAAAGGAATGGCTACAGAGAATGGCCTCTGGAGATCAACAAGCCTTTCAGGTTATTTATGAATTTACATGTAAAGATATTTATAGAACAGTAGCTTTTTTAGTAGTAGATAAGCAGGATGTAGAGGATATTGTGAATGAAGTATATATTCAAATATGGAAATCTGTAGTTAACTATGATGTGAAAGGTGAATTAAGTTCAAAAAGTGGTAGTTTTGAAGATGTAGTCCAAATCAAACAGTCTGAAATCTTTGAAGTAAAAAAGACACCGTATAAACAAAATTCAGATAATTTCGACGGACAACCTTTCGATTGATTATCAAACTATACAATCGATGGGTGTAGGGTAACATTGGGAGAATATAAATTTGGAAATATAATTGGTATGAGAATAATTGTACCAGTAAAAAATGATAGAAGTGAGTATCGAATTTTTGTCACTGATAGCAAGTTATCAAAAAAGGAGCTTGAAAAAGTATTATTTTCAATGGTGAAATGAATAGATATTGCAAAGTAGCTATTCAAGAGTGAATGAATTAAGAGTTCTATATTATTTTGCTACATAGAAGTAAATAAACAAAAATGAAAGTAACTAGTTACTTTCATTTTTGTTTATGATAATATGTTAGTAATCACTTACTTACATATTGGATGGAGGAATTAGAATGGGAAAACCAACAGCGAGAGAAAAAGTTATGGAAGCAGCGACTTTATTATTTGGTGAAAAGGGATATACAGCCACGACAATTCGTGAAGTTGCAGAAAAAGCAGGGGTAAGCGAGTTGACAATTTTTCGTAATTTTAAAAACAAGGAAAATTTATTTCGGGAAAGTATTATTTTGCGAACAACCCCAGTTGCTTTATTAGAGGAATTAGAAGAACAGTTTACAGGTGATTTAAATAAAGACCTTACAAAGATTGCAGAAACATACATTCAGGTAAACTTACCAAAATTAAATTATATTTGGGCAGCATTACTAGAATCTAGACAAAATAGTGAAATGAAACGATTACTTCATGAATTAAATTCACATTTAGTTGACCATTTAGAAACATATTTACAGCTACTTGGAGAGAAGGGACATATTATTACATGTAACTATCGTTTAATAGCGAACATGTTTTATGGACAATTATTCCTATATATTATGAATGTTAGTATAACGGAAGAGGATATTCAATTAGAAGAGTACATAGAGACATGTGTAACTCTATTTATTAACGGGATTTCAAATAAGAAAAATTAAGAGAGAGGAAATGGAAACATGAGAAAATTATTTGCGCTATTTGCATTAGTTGCAGGATTCTTCATGGCAATTTTAGATTCAAATATTGTAAATATTGCATTGCCGGAAATGACAAAAACATTTCATACGTCTATTGATACAATTTCTTGGATTGCAAATGGATATAATGTCGCTTTTGTTACTTGTTTATTAATAGCAGCTCGTCTTGCGGATCAATTTGGCCGCAAGAAGCTGTATGTTATTGGTTTATTAGGATTTTCTATTAGCTCACTCATGTGCGGAATAGCATCATCTTTTTATACATTGGTAATTTTTCGTGTGTTGCAAGGAATCTCTGCAGCTATCATTGTTCCTGTTGCAATGCCACTTGGACTTGAGCTTGTACCAAAAGAAAAGCAAGGCATGGTAGGTGGTATCATGGGAGCTTTTGGCGGGTTAGCTGCAGCGATTGGTCCATCACTTGGAGGTGTCTTAACAGATAAACTAAGTTGGAACTGGGTATTTTTTATTAATGTTCCAGTTGGTATTCTATCCTTACTCTTCGTCTTGCTTTTTATTAAAGAATCATATGATTATACAGCTAGTTCTAAAATAGATTGGGCAGGTATGGTTACTTCATCATGTGCATTGTTTTTACTTGTATACGCTCTGATACAAGTAAATAAATCGAGTTTAAGTCCGCTAAGTATAAGTCTTCTCTTTGTTATTTCTTTTATAAGCTTTATATTGTTTATCTTTATTGAAAAGAAAAGTAAAAATCCGATGTTACCCCTATATTTATTCTCATATAAGGAGTTTTCGTTTTCAAATCTTTCATTATTTTTTGTAGGCATGGGTTTAATGAACTTTTTATTTGTTTTTGCATTTTATTTAGTTCAAGTAGATGGAATGAGCGAGCTTCAATCAGGGATGATTATTAGTACACTTGCGATAGTATCAATGGTAGTTACCGCGATTATGACACCCATTGCTGCAAAACATGGAAGTAGTGTTATCGGTATTATAGGAATTATCGCATTTATAATCGCTTCGTATTTATTTGGTCATATGGAATCAGGCTTTTCAAATTGGGATTATATTTGGCGACTCGTGGTTGTAGGTTTTGGTGCAGGGTGTACGCTTGCTCCATTTACAACAACTGCCGTTTTAAGTGTTCCAATCGAAAAATTAGGTATTGCGTCAAGTATATCTAATATTTCTAGAACAGTAGGAAGTATAGTAGGTGTAGCGATATTAGTTGTGATTTTAAATCATCAATTATCTATCGAAAAAGAAGAAATAAAGCAACAAGTGAAAGCGATGATTCAAAAAGGCGATCAAACAGACTTTGAAAAACAAAAAATACTACACGTAATAAAAGCAATTGATGAGAAGAAATATGTAAGCATGGAATCAGAGGAAGGAAATAAACTCTACGAACAAATTAAATGGAAATATAAATACGGGGTTATTCGTAGTTTTAATAAAACTTTTTTAATAGGAGCATTTATTTTCTTTTTGGCACTTATTTGTAGTGTGCTAGAAATATATATGAAGAGAAAGAGGGGGAATAAATTAAGAGCCACATGTTAAAAGGAAGATATAATACAATAACACTATTTACATAATATAATTATGGTTAAGATGTTTAAGGATGCTATTATTTAATTGATAACCCTCATCTCAAGATAGTAAGAAAGAGATAAAAACAGTGTGTGAAAATGTTTGAAGTGAAAGTTTACCATAAAAAAACTTTAAAAAGAACACTAGTTCGTATATACTTAATACAATTGAAGTTGAAGTAGAAGAAGGGAAGAGAAGATGATGATTCATAAAGTTGGTCAAATTATGCTATATGTAAATAATCAAGATGAGGCTGTGCAATTTTGGACAGAAAAAGTAGGTTTCCACTTAGTTGCTGATGAAGATAACGGTCAAGGGTTTAGATGGATTGAAATCGCGCCAACAGAGAAAGCAGAAACGAGTATTATTCTACATAATAAAGAATTAATTGCGAAGATGCAGCCTGAATTAAATCTTAGTACACCATCCATGTTGTTTTTCACTGAAGATATCGATAAATTATATAAAGAGTTTGTAGAGAAAGAAATTACAGTTGGAGAATTTGTAAATATGCCGTCTGGTAGAGCGTTTAATTTTGCTGATCCTGAGAAAAATTACTTTGCAATTATGGAAAAGAAGTAAGTATAAAATTGACAAACTTGATCTTTAAACGAAACAACACCATTTTATAGATGGTGTTGTTTTATAGGTTTTGAGCAATTATTTATTACAAAATGCAAATGATTATTTACATTTTGTTGGTAATCATTTACAATGAAGGTGTTTGAAAAGGAGGGAAGTGAAGTTAGGATGCTTGAAAACAGAGTTAGAGAATTACGGGCAAGATTTAGGTGGACTCAGCAAGACTTGGCTGATGCAATTGGAGTGACGAGGCAGACAATTGGGTTAATTGAAAAAGGTGATTATTCTCCCTCTGTCACCATGGCGTTAAAAATAGCTACCGCGTTTCAACTTACAGTAGAAGATGTTTTTTATTTAAAGGGAAAGGAATGATTATAATGAAACAGGTTTTAAAATCTCCGCTTATAGGGGCCGGTATATTTGTTTTGATTATTGCATTTTTACTATTTTCTCTTATGAGTACACAGGTCGTTTTAGCTAGATTATGTTTTTGGATTCTAGTGACGGTTACTGTTTTCTGGTTCATTCTCACAAAGCTTTATAATCGAAAGAATTCGGATGATAAGATTAGATTATTTAGCTTTATACCATCCGAATTTCGTGAAATAGATGAAGGGCAGCAGTGGGTAACTTATAAGGCTTGCCGAAATGTATATATTTACTATAGCGTTGCACTTCCAGTAACAGCAGGGATCTTCTTCTTCTTTTCTCAACATAATTTTGTTCCATTACTGTGCATTGGTGTATTAGGTGCAGGCCAATACGTGGTCTATTGGTTAACTACTATTCTTATTTTAAATCGTATTTAATCTAAAGAAAAAAGGGGATGAAACAATATGCTAGAGTGGGCTCAAAATGCAGGTGAAATGTGGCAATATGTCGTTTTATTTCTATTAGCTTTTGCTCCATGGATGGATGTATCAATCGTTGTACCACTTGGTATCGCATGGGGATTGCAACCATTTGCAGTAGGGGTGACTGCATTTGCAGGGAATCTTATCTTGGTTCTATTATTGGGATTCTTCTTTAAGCAGTATGCAAAATGGCAAGCAGCAAGAAAGTTAAAAAAAGGTATAACAACACCTTCTAAAAAAGAAACTAGATCAAGGCGAATATGGGAACGATATGGTATTCCTGGTTTGGCATTGCTTGCTCCCATTCTCGTAGGAACTGATATTGCAGCCGTATTAGCTTTAACATTTGGATCTAACAAGACACACGTCATAAGTTGGATGACAGTCAGTCTAGCGGTATGGACAATCATTTTTGTAGTTGCTTCGATGTATGGATTTAGCCTTTTACATATTATTTAGGATAATATAGAACTGTCTATGAATATAGTAATGAAGTAAGAGGGATGAAGAAAAAACGTCGTAGATTGAATATGGAAGTCAAAATAAGAAGAAGTGTCCAATTTAAGGTTATTAAAGTCTGAATTTTCCGATCGATTATTAGGATCTAATATGAATGGATCTTGGTTCTTCTCCGATTACACTGATAGAAGTGACTAAGGGAGAATAATGAAATATGAAAAAAACTGTATATATTGCATTAGAAAAGATCTCGTTAAAATATAAAAATTCACTATATTGTAAGGAGAGAAAATAATTGAACCTAGGTAATCCGATAGCTATTGGGAATACAGCAAAGATATATCTTTATGATAATAAAATTGTGAAAGTGTTTAAAAAGCACTTTCACAATACAGAATCTTTATGTGAGGCAAAGAAACAAGGATACGCTTATTCATGTGGGATTCAAGTCCCAAAGGTATTAGAAGTCACAGAAATAAAGGATAGGCAAGCAATTATAATGGAATATGTAAAAGGGAAAACAGTAGGTGATCTCTTAATTCATAATATGGAACGAGCTGAGCATTACATAAGTATTTGTGTTAATGCACAACAAAAGGTGCATGCTGTTGTTGTTGATTTGGATTTACTTGAACCGATGTCAGAAAAGCTACGTCGTCAAATTGAATCAGTACAGAATCTAGATGAGAAACAAAAGGGTAAATTGTTAAGAAAATTGGATTCAATGGTATTTGAACCTAGGCTATGTCATGGGGATTTTCATCCATTTAATTTGATTTTGAGTAATGATAATGTGAAAATTATTGATTGGGTGGATGCTAGCGCGGGAGATATTCTTGCCGATGTCTACCGAACATATTTGTTGTATGCCCAGGCTTCAGTAGAGCTAGCTGAAATGTATTTACGTATATATTGCAAAAATGCTGGTTTATCAAGGGATGAAGTTATAAAGTGGGCTCCTATTATTGCTGGAGCAAGATTGTCAGAAAAAGTATCTTCAGAAAACATAGAACATCTAAAGAGATTAGTAGACCAGTATTGTCATTAAGGAACATGATAGAACTAGCATTTCTGCAATAATCAAGTTTTTTAATGCGACAGAATTAGATAATAAAACCGTTCAAAATTTTTGAACGGTTTTTGGTTGTTATATTATTTTTTAACTTATATATTGAAAAGTTATGCTAGATAGTTATTTCGATTTGATTTCCTTCTGGATCACTAATTACGCTCTCATAATAGCCATCTCCAGTGAAACGTGGTCCATTTAATACCGGATATCCAGCTTCTTTTAATGTTTTGGTTAGTTGATTCACATTTTCTTCACTACCAACAGAAAAAGCCAAGTGAGCATACCCGGTTATATTGGGATTAGGTTTATCTTCTATTCCTTTCTTTCGCATAATTTCAAGGCGTGCTCCAGATTCAAAAGTAATAAAATAAGATTCGAAATGTTTAGCTTTATTGTGATATAAAGAATTCGCCTCTCCATTAAAGTATTGTGTATAGAAAGTGCGCATTGCCTCTAAATCATTTACCCAAATAGCTATATGTTCAATTTTCATTATTTTCATCAGTCCCATTCCTATATGAATTTGTAAAGAGTTGTTAAATTTAAAAATGATATTTCAAGAAAAATACAAGAGTGCCGAGAAAAGAGTTTAGTCTTGCAAGTGAAGATTTGTATTAATTTTCCATTGTATATGTACATAGAATTTTTTTAAAGGATCAATCGTTTCTATATCAATTAGATGCTTATGGTGATTACCGAGTAAGGAGGAGAGAATTTATGATTCAATATGAACAAATGTTGCTAGTAGGAATAATTATGTCTATTATACTATCAATTCTGATTTTAGGGTCATTATATTATAATCCTCGTCTGTGGTTAAATGATTATCCTAAAGATGTTCAAAAAGCTGTTTTGCCCAAAACAATTACTGAAAAAAGGCAAACTTTATACTTTGGAATTGTATATAATGTAATTCTTTTTGGAACACCGTTGATTTCAACTTTTTTACTAAATCAATATGAGAAATTATTGTTTATAGATGCTTTCTTGCATTCTTTTGGAATTTTAATGATTTTTAACTTGGTTGATTTACTCATTATAGATTGGCTTATATTTTGTTGGATTACCCCGAGATTTGTTGTTATTCCTAGTACAGAAGGGATGAAGGGATATAAAGATTATAAGATGCATCTAAGAGGAGCATTGATTGGTACGCCTTCTCTTATAATAGTTAGTTTATTCATTGCTGGAATTGCTATAAATATTTAGTATGAGGAATATATTATATTTTACTTTACTTTACTTTACTTTGAGGAGATAAGGATGGACATTTTTATTAGAAAACTAGAAATACATGATTTGAATGGAATTCCTGAAATTGATGATAGTTTTACGGTTGATTCTAAGTTAGTTCTTTCATTAGGAGCGATGGATCAACGAATAGAATACACAGTGAAAGAAATACCAAGCTATGAGAAAAATTATTCAGAAGATATATATAAAGAGGATCAAGAGAATGATTTAGATTATAGTGAATATGTTAATAATCTAGATAAGATAATTTATTTGGCGTTTATGAATCACCAAATAATTGGAATGATTATAGTAAAGAGAAACTGGAATGATTTTGCTTACGTGGAAGATATAAAAGTAGATAAGCAGTTTAGACAGCTTGGAGTTGGTAGAAAATTAATTGAGCGGGCAAAGTATTGGGCACAAGTTTGTGAAATGCCAGGAATTATGCTGGAGACACAGAACAATAACGTTAAAGCGTGCAAGTTTTATGAAAGCTGTGGCTTTATTATAGGAGGCTTTGATTTTCTTGTATATAAAGGGATAAATGAGCAAAATGATGAAGTTGCAATATATTGGTATTTGAGATTTAAAGACAGTCCGATATAACCTATAGTGCTTCACGCGAACAAAGAGTGTCTTTAGAGCTTTTCATGGCACTCTTTGTTCGTTATCATGCTAAAAAAAATTCTAAAGATACAAGGAATAGGTTAGTTCACCGTATGTGAGAATTTCATCATCGGTAAACCCCTGATTAGAATAGAATTTTTGACCCGAATCATTTTCAGGATGCACAGTTAAGCGAATGCGATGGCAAGATGGATGAACGATTTTTAAATGGTTAATTAATTCGTTTATTGCTGCGGCTCCAAATCCTTTTCTTTGATGTCCTTTGTCGATAAAAAAATGAAACAGCCAAAAGTCCTTTTGACAATCTAGTTCGTAATGTAGATTAAAGAAACCAACCATTTTCTCGTTATGATAAATTCTAAAAGGTTCAATCATTCTATCATCCGGCCTAATATATGCTTTAGCAAGTGCAATAGCAACAGGTGGTGTAACTTCAGAAACAAACTTTTGTTGTTCAATATTTACAGAAAGCGTGAGAGCCTCTCGCCAGTTGTCAGAAGTTATTTTTTTCAGAGTTACTTGAGACATAAGTTGAAACCTCCAGTTTAAATAGGGGATATGGGAAGAGCTATTGAACAAGCGTATTTTGCCCAGCAGCAATTTTCCACGATTCTTTTTCTTTAACCATCACATAAACAGCAAGGCTCCCTTGCTCATCTTCTATTATTTTTCCTTCAGAGGTTGTTGGGTATTGTCTAATATGTGCGATAGCTACACCGGAACGTATGAATTTAATGCTTTCAATTGTATAACAAGCGTATGAATTACGAAGAGGTCCTGGTAAAAGAACTTTGTGTGCCTTATGGATTTGCTTCCAACCTGATAGTCGCTTGCCAAGCACATTGACCCAAGTGGCATTTAAAGTGAAGTGGCGATCTAATTCATCCGCATCATGTGTATTAAATGCACTTTCCATTTCGGTGATCGTTTGCCGGATTGCATGTATTTCTTCTTGTTGATGTTCTTTTGAATTATAACCTTTAGACATCTTGATTCCTCCTACGTTAGTTTGATATCTATAGATTACTAAAGTAAAGGTTCTATAACATCCAACAATAGTAGTATTTTTTTGTAGTGGAAATTATACGAAGGTATGATAGCAAGACGGTTTTATACACATATATTAAAATTTTTCTCTAAATCATACTCGCTAGCTAATAAGAGGAGTTAATTCAAGGAGTCTAGAATATTATAATGTTATGTATAGAGAGGTGAAATATGTTATTCCAAAAAGGAAGTTTATCGATTAGATGTGTTATAGAAGATGATGTGAATACCATCTCAAAATGGTTAACAAATCCAGAACTTTTACAGTATTACGAAGGTAGAGATAATCCGCAATCTCCAGAAAAAGTTCGTACTAACTTTATTCATAGTCCGAAAGGGAAAGAAAAAAGATGTGTAGTAGAATATGCTGAAGAACCGATTGGTTATATACAAATTTACCTGATCGAATCAGAATGGAAAAAGTTATATGGATATAGAGAAAATCAAAATATATGTGGGATGGACCAATTTATTGGGGACACAGCATATTGGAATAAGGGAATCGGTACAGAGCTTGTGAAAGCAGCAATTACATATATCACCGATGGGTTAGGGGCAGAAGCAATTGCAATGGATCCAAGAGTAAGTAACGAACGTGCTATTCGGTGTTATGAAAAATGTGGGTTTCAAAAGATAAAAAGGTTAATAAAACATGAACTTCATGAAGGGAACTTAGAAGATTGCTGGATGATGGAGTATAGGCGATAAAGGTATGTAGTGATTTTAATTTTATTAAAGTTACATATTATTAATATATATAAATCTACATTAAAAAGGGGGGCGATGTGTGATGAAGAAAGCTTTGGTAGTAATAGATGTTCAAGAAGGTATATATACAGCTTTACCCTTTGGATTTAGTATTTAAAGGGGTGTTATTTATTTTTGATGGGTTTTATAAGGATTATAGCTATTTTTCAAGATTAAAAATTGCTTTCCATTTTGTAGATTAATTACAATTATACTACGCCCTCCGCTATGCTTCGGTTGTGACATAATAAGAGGGCGTTAATTATGAATAACAAAATTTAATTAGGTAGGTGTGAATGGTGGTATATAAAGTGGAAGGTTTTAACTTTTCTGAAAAATACGACTGTTGGGATGGGTCTATAAACGTAAATTGTTCCGTTTCGTTTTTTGAACAAAAAAAAATTGAGATAAAGGGGTATTTAGAGAGTAATCAACCTTTAACAAAAGAATCTTATAATACGCTATGTTATTTAAAGGAACACTTTGATATTGTTTATGAAAATATACTAAAGGGTCTATTTGAATTGCAATGTAAAGATTTAATGAGTTACGAGATATATAATGAAAATGATCATTCCTTTAGTCCCATTACTTTTAATAGTATGGAAGAAATCCATCCTTATATAGGAACTCCTACATTTGAGATTTTACCTGACTATACGAAGGATAACTATGCTTACTTTGCAATTTCATTTGATGAAGGTTGCTTGCTATCTATTGAACATGGTCTCATAGCTTTATTTTTTAAAAATGATATGATTCATATTCAGCCTTCTGATTCATATTGTATGCTTCAGATGCTTATGGATTACGAGGAAGATTGTGTGAAGTGGCAAAAAGATTTTTGGTTAGTGTGTTTTGAACTAGCTAAGAACAATTTATTAAACGATAGAGAATTGGTTAGAGCCAAGTGGTTGAAAAGTAAATAACCCTCTTAGTTTTTAAACAGAAATCTTAAAAACAAAACTGATGATAGTTTTTAGCGTTATAAAACCTAGCAGCATAGCGTTATGTTGCTAGGTTTTATTTTCTGTTATTGTTGCTTTGAATAAAGTCACGATGATTGTAAAAAAGTTGCGAAACTTCACTTCTTTCAATTAAAGAATTCTACGAAAGCTTCAAACAAACTTTTTATAAAATGGAATGTTTTTTGGTTAAAGTTGTTGAAGTTCATGCAATTATTCCTGATATCCGAAATATTGAAGGATTACAAAAA
>NZ_JAEHBX010000369.1:0-259 GCF_016483395.1 Bacillus cereus group sp. N21 | reverse complement strand
ATTTACCGCATGCTTGTACCATTTCAACTTCTACTAATTGATCACATGTTAATCCAAATAAGCGTGAAAGCATACCGATACCACCACCAAGTGTTAATCCAACAATTCCAACACTTGCACTTGTACCAGCCGGTATTGTAACACCATAATTCCAAAGCTCTTTATAAACCGTGCCAAGATTTGCACCAGCTTCAATTGTTACTGTTAATTTATTTGTATTAACAGTAATGCGATGCATTTCACTCACATCAATAATAAG
>NZ_JAEHBX010000368.1:0-259 GCF_016483395.1 Bacillus cereus group sp. N21 | reverse complement strand
CCTAAAAAACCGAGAATAAGCATTGCTGGCAGCGTCTGGCTTACTTTTTGAACACCGGCCTCGATTACGAGTTCAGCAATTTGTTCCGGTTTATGAAATGCCATTACCAATTCCTCCATTTTCTCCAAATAAAAAAGCAGCTTCAAAAAACCTCCTGAAAATAAAGGTTTTTGAATGCTGCTTAATGTCTCTGCACATCTTTTACAGAGAGATCAATCATCACTTTTACTATGAAATAGAAAGTCCACATCTCTTGCAC
>NZ_JAEHBX010000367.1:0-259 GCF_016483395.1 Bacillus cereus group sp. N21 | reverse complement strand
CAACTGGATAATCCGCTAAATGAACGCTACTTCCTTCTAAATTCAGATGAATGTCTTCCGCGACAAACGGTGTAAATGGTGCAATTAATTTACTAATTGTTACAAGCACTTCATGAAGTGTCTCATAGGCAGATGCTTTTTCAGCGTTCATACCAGATTCCCAGAAACGATTACGTGAGCGTCTTACATACCAGTTACTCACTTCATCTACAAGTGCTGCAATTTCACGAGCTGCATTCGTAAATTGATACTCATCAAG
>NZ_JAEHBX010000366.1:0-259 GCF_016483395.1 Bacillus cereus group sp. N21 | reverse complement strand
GTGCCATCATCTCTTACTAGAATCTTTCCAATTAGTCCTACTGGCACCCATTCGGGTCGTTTTTTTCTTGGGATGTACTCACGTTTCGGATCCCATTCTGGGTTTATAACAGGTTGAATTTCCGAGCACTCAGGAATAATTTCCTTCCCATTTTTATCTTTTTTTGCTGGAATTGTCACTTCGTGATAGGTTCGACATCCCCATTCATCCAGTACATACCGACCATGCCAGCTTAATCCCGCACTATTCCCAAGTAAAC
>NZ_JAEHBX010000365.1:0-260 GCF_016483395.1 Bacillus cereus group sp. N21 | reverse complement strand
GCCCCCCCCCCCCCCCCCCCCCCCCACCGCGACCTCGGGCTTTATCGAGCGCAAGGCGTTCTGGGCGAGCTAGGGCTTCATGGCGAGCAAGGGCCTCAGGGCGAGCAAGGGATTCAAGGCGAGCAAGGGCCTCAGGGCGAGCAAGGTATTCAAGGGGAGCGAGGACCTCAAGGCGAACATTGTCAACAAGGGGAACCAGGACATAAAAGACAACTAGGTCAAAAAAGAAAACCAGTACATAAAAGCAAGATAAATCATAT
>NZ_JAEHBX010000364.1:0-260 GCF_016483395.1 Bacillus cereus group sp. N21 | reverse complement strand
AAGTTGGCGTCGGAGGAGAGCGATTCTCTATGACACTTGGTATTGTTTTTGGATTAATTCCAGCAAACAACGCTGCGAAATTAGATCCAATTGAAGCATTACGTTATGAGTAATTAATAGTGTAGTAGAACTACACATTACCGTTCTAGTGGGCGGTTCGTAGCCTCTTACAATGAGGAAGTGAACCGCCCGTTAGCACGGGTTATATAAATAGAAGGAGGCGTTATAATGGAAGCGAATTTGAATACGCAATAGGTTGG
>NZ_JAEHBX010000363.1:0-260 GCF_016483395.1 Bacillus cereus group sp. N21 | reverse complement strand
ATTTTGACTACTACTACCGAACCTTGCTTGTCCAATTATTAAATTACAATCGGATTTAATAGCTGCCTCAATTCTTTTTTGAATTAATGTAGTGTGACAGCCTATACGCTGAAATTCTGGCAAAGTAGCAGAAGCAGCTAATGATGCAATTCCCTTATTTATATATAGGACACCAATGCCCGCAGGAATATTTTGAACTTCTGCTATGAAAAAATACCAGCCTGGTTCATTGTAAAGAATTTCGTTATTTTGACGTACAC
>NZ_JAEHBX010000362.1:0-260 GCF_016483395.1 Bacillus cereus group sp. N21 | reverse complement strand
ACTTACGTTTAATTGAGAATCCTGATGATGAGATTAGTTTCGCACGTATTATTAACATGCCGAAGCGCGGGATTGGTGCGACTTCTATCGATAAAATTATTAATTACGGTGTGCAAAACGGAATTTCATTAACGGCTGTATTTGATGAAATTGAGCATGTTGGTGTAAGTGCAAAAATTACAAAGGCAGTAAAAGAATTCGCAAGTTTACTACACAACTGGGTAAATATGCAAGAGTACTTATCTGTTACAGAATTAGTA
>NZ_JAEHBX010000361.1:0-261 GCF_016483395.1 Bacillus cereus group sp. N21 | reverse complement strand
ATAACAAATGATTCGTTATATAGAACTATATTTCGACAAGTTTTACAAAAAATTAATCTCAGCTATACGTTTAAAACAAAAATTACTTATGCTAAAAACAGATGGAATATGTAAGGTACAAACTTCTATTTTCCAATAAAAAACTACCACTTCATTAGGAAGTGGTAGTTTTTTATACATTCAAAGCATCTCGTTCACATTCTACTATTTTTTCAATATGTGATAACACACGTTGCGCTGCCAACTCACCTTGCCCAATAC
>NZ_JAEHBX010000360.1:0-261 GCF_016483395.1 Bacillus cereus group sp. N21 | reverse complement strand
ACTATATAGACCTTCTAAAGAGGTTTGTGAGGGGTAGAAATGCGGGAGACAATCTAATAGATTGTCTTTTTTAATTTACGTATGTTCTGGTAAAATTAAGGTTAGCCTTATTAGGGAGGTGAAAAGATTGCGGAAACGTTTATATATAGGGATTGGAGTTATTCTCTTAATCGCCTTAGGTGGAATTGTATTTTGGTCAGCCTTACAAGGAAACCGTACGGAACATTTTATTTTAAGACATATGGTGAATGAAAATGGGAC
>NZ_JAEHBX010000036.1:0-50182 GCF_016483395.1 Bacillus cereus group sp. N21 | reverse complement strand
AAACTGAACGAAAAGTCGCCTTTTTTGTTTTACATGTGTTTTATGAGATGAAAAACGAAAGTTTTTCAGTGGCCTCTACAGATTTGGATACTACTTTTTTAAGTAAGCCACCTGTGCCTTGTAGTATTCTAATTCTTCTTCCATACTATCGAATTTCGTACGAGAACGACCTTTCAAGGGGTTTTTGAAGCCCTTATTACCGTTGTTTTTCCCCCGTGAGTCTGAAATACCACCTGTTTCTTGATATTTCTGAACCCAATCCATTAACTGTGTTCTACTTTTAAGCCCATATTTCTTCGCTATAGCTGATTGGCTACCCTCATCATTTAAAAAACTTTCTACAACTTGTATCTTTAATTCATCTGAATAAGTTTGAAATTTAACCCCTTTTTTAACCATAATAAAATCCCCTCCAAGTAGAAGTGTAACATCCATGTTTGTTCATGGTCTTTTTACACTGTCTACCTTAAGGGGATAATATCAGGTTCGAAGTGAACAATAATAGTAGACATTGGTCCCGATCCTGAAACGGGCAAAAGACGCCAAAAATGGTTTTCAGGATATAAAACGAAAAAAGAAGCACAAACCGATATGGCTAAAAGAATCGTAGAAATAGAAGAAGGCTCGTATATCGAGCCCACAAAAATGAGAGTACGTGAATTCTTTATTCAATATCTTGAAGCTAGGAAGATAAATCTTAGAGAAACCACGTACTATAACTATAGTAGACATATTAATAATCGTATTATACCAAAACTCAGTAACATTCCAATGCAAAAATTAAAGGATATAGATCTTGAAAAATTTTATAGTGATCTATCAGAAAGTATGAAGCCCATTACGGTACGAAGTATACATCAGATTATTCGTACTGCCCTTTCTTATGCAATGAGACATAAAATTGTTAAAAAGAATGTTGCGGATGTTGTAAGTCCACCTAAAGGTGTAGAAAAAACAGTAAACACTTGGTCTGAGGAAGATGTACTGCGTTTTTTAAAAAATGCTCAGGATAGTCGTTATTATGTAGCTTATCTTCTTGCAATCACTTGTGGAATGCGTAAAGGTGAAATACTAGGTCTACAATGGAAAGACATTGATTTTGAAAGAAGAACATCATGAACGAATACATGTAGAAAAAGAACGTTACGGAAGTGAATATAACGACTATGATTTGGTCTTCCCTACCGTCAACGGTAATCCTTGCAATTTCAGAAATTTGACACAGCTCTGGAAAAAGCTTATAAAGAAAAGTGAGGTTCCTGATATTCGGTTCCATGATCTAAGGCATACCCATGCAACTCTAATGTTGAGACAAGGTATTCATCCGAAGATTGTAAGTAAACGTTTAGGACATAAAAGAGTAGGCATCACTTTAGACACCTACTCGCATGTCGTACCAGGACTACAAGAAAAAGCAGTTGAAGATTTTGCAAATAATCTATTTCAAAAACACTAATGTTTGTAAAATGTTTGCAAATACGGATTTTGCATAAAAATACTAGCAGATTCGTATAAAATTGAAAGGAGCAAAAAACATGAAAGAAATCAAGTCTGAAAAGGAATTCAAGGATATTATCGCAAGCGAGGAGCCAGTAGTAGTTAAGTTCTTCACTACATGGTGCCCAGATTGTGTACGTATGGATAACTTTATCGGAGATGTAATGGAAGAGTTCCAGAAATTCGAATGGTATTCTATTAATAAAGATGAGTTCCCAAGTATTGCAGAAGAGTATCAAGTAATGGGAATTCCTAGCTTATTAGTGTATCAAAATGGTGAAAAACTTGGTCATTTACATAGTGCGAATGCAAAAACAGAAGAGCAAGTTACTGAGTTTTTAGAAGCATACTAAAATAGAAGAAGTGCCTCTGAGATATATTCTTTCAGAGGCACTTTTTTAGTCTTTTTTAATGATTTTCTTTCGTAATTACTTAGTCATTTCTTCAGAAGTGTAATAGGCTATTTCCTCCTGACCAATATACATTAGGATACTTCTTTCTCCTTCATCTCCAAGATACATCTCCATTTTTATATGTAATTAACAAATCATATAGCAGATTACTAATCCCCTTTAATTTTTAATATTCATAAAATAAGCTTCATTTAAACCGCCAAATCCTTTCGAAATAGATATCGATAGCATAGAAATATCTTGCTTCCTCATTGGACGACTTACCCCCTGTGATACTAAGGATCGTAAAAAGCAGGATAATATTTTTCGCATCTTCCCCCTTCCTTATATCGCAAAGGAAATCCGATGAAATTTTTACCTTTTCTCACTTTGTACTTTGCAACATATTTTTCCTTTGCGAAACTTTGTTATCCCCTACTTAAAAAAATATAAAGCGTCAACAATGTTTGTATAGACCCACACGAGTTTCGTTTGATACTCTATTAATAGAAAGAATTTCCCAACAGAAAGGTGAGTGATCATTATGAATTCACTTTCTAATAAAGAAGCTGATAAAGGAGCTATTGTCAGCATTATCGCCTACATATTTTTATCATCACTGAAAATCGTAATTAGCTATATTGCCCTTTCCAGTGCATTACGGGCGGATGGTTTAAATAACTTAACAGATATTGGTGCTTCTTTAGCTGTATTAATTGGTCTTAAAATTTCTCGTAAGCCCCGTGATCCGGATCATCCATACGGACATTCACGTGCAGAACAAATCGCTTCACTTGTTGCCTCCTTTATTATGGCGACGGTCAGCTTAGAAGTAATCGTAAGTGCAATTCAATCGTTTTTCAATCCGCAAAAAACAGCACCAAATGTACTTGCGGCATGGGTTGCCTTATTTTGTGCTGTCATCATGTACGTCGTGTACAAATATAATAATAAAATTGCGCAGCGAACAAAGAGTAAAGCATTAGAAGCCGCTGCAAAAGATAATTTATCAGATGCTCTCGTGAGTATAGGTACAGTTGTCGGCATTGTAGCATCACAGTTCCACATGCCTATCCTCGATCCAATTGCGGCGTTAATCGTTGGCTTTATTATTTGCAAAACCGCGTGGGACATCTTTATAGAAGCTTCTCATATGTTAACTGACGGCATTGATCCGGATAAAATGGAGGAATATTCACAAGCTGTCAGACTCGTTTCTGGTGTTGAACATATTGTTGATATTCGCGCACGTATGTATGGAAACCAAACGTATGTGGATATTACGATTGAAGTAGATGCCCATATGGACGTGAGTAAAAGCCATCATATTACCGATAAAATTGAAGAAATGTTAGAACGAAAATTTGGAATTTTACACACTCATATTCATGTTGAACCTATGCAAAAAGAACCTATGATGACATAGGTTCTTTTTTGATGAATGCTTGATGAAACATAATACATAAAATAAGCCAACTTCCACCCGCTGCCCAGCCCGCTAATATATCGGATGGATAATGGACACCGAGATATACACGGCTAACAGAAATAGAAAATATAACAAAACATGTAATAAAAATAAGCAACAACTTTTTATGCAGTGTAATGCGATGTTCTGTGATTGTTACATAGGCGATAAACCCTAAAAATGCTGTAGCATTCATCGTATGGCCGCTCGGAAAACTATACCCTGTAGCTGTAACAAGCTGCGTGACATCCGGTCTTGGGCGCTCGTACCATAATTTTAAGAGGCTGTTAAGATAACGAGATCCATAATAATTAACGATTAAAAATAACGCACTTAACAACTTTTTTCGAATGAGAAAGTACATTACAACTATGATTAATACTGGAAAATATATTTTTTTTGAACCAATATAAGACATCCAGGTAAAATAAGCTGTCAAATAATCGTTCCGAAAACCTTGGATAAATTTGGAAATAACATCATCAAATCTCTCAACACAAGCGGTATGATACGAAAGTGATAATCCGACAAAACAAATGAGTAACGTACTTAACAAGTATACATGTCGATATCGTTTCACATACATAACCTCACTATATAAAAATAAGAAATGGAGCGGTTGTTTTAGTTTTCCTCCCCATTTCTTTTTTATGCATCATTTATTAAGAAATATAACTGTTAATTTTTTGCTGCATCGTTGGAATGTCTTCACGTGTTACAGTAAAGCGAACAACTCTTTCATCTAAGTCTAAAGCTTCTGAAAATAAACCTGCTAACCCACGGGCTTTTCTGTCAACTTCCATAATAATGTCCAAACGATCATAAGCACGTGGTAAAATTAATAATTCCAATTCATCCAATTTGCCATAATACTGTCCGGAAACTGGAATGAACTCAAACTCTTGCGCAAATGGAATATTGGCACGTAAATGACGTGGTAATTCTTCACACTCCGCTTGACGAAGCCTAAATCCTAATTGTTTTACGCTATCTAAAACACTGTTTAATAACACATTCGGTAGCACCTGAATGTAATCACGATCACTCGGATCAATACTGTGCTTAATATCAAGACCTGTATGAATCCAAACCGTTTTCATTCCAAATGTAAGTGGCGCTTCAATTGGCATTGAGAATGAAAATGGAATTTCTACTTTTTCATTTGGAGATATCGTAATAGGTTCGGTTAAACGTACTCGTTCTAGATCGAATGTAGCACTTACTTTTTTATCATCTACTTCTCGTATATACAATGTCGATAGTGTTAAATAAATGCTTTCAATTTGTTGATTGACTGATCCACCCGTAATATGAACCACACCTACAATTTCTTCTCCTACTAAATATTCATCTTTCTCAAGAACTGTATCCACTTTTGCATTTCCTATTCCAACGCTTGCTAAAAACTTTTGAAACATGTATCCCCCATCCTTTCTAATGCATGGCGTACATCTTCTCTAACTTCTTGTATATTTTCGTAATAAGGAGGCTTCATCCGTAGCATTCGCATAATAATTTCACAGTTTTCTTTCATTAGCTGTAACTCTTCGTACCATGGCCTTTCTTCTTTTGCAGTAGATTCATAGCCAGAGTATAATAAAAATAATGTAAAGTGGCCTAGCGCATAAAAATCACTACGATAGTGAATTTCTCGCATATAGGCTTGTTCTCCTTCATAGGTAGATGCTCGTTCATCGATTTCTTCTATAAATCTAGCTAATCCAAAATCGATAATACTAATCTGCTCCTCTTTTATTAAAATGTTAGGAATTCGTAAGTCTCGGTGAATAATACCTTTACTATGAAAATAAGAAACTGGCTCAAGTACTTTATATAAAATCTGAAAAACCTCACGCTCTTCATATACATGTCCATCTTTGAAAATGAAGTCTTCAAAATTCTTACCTGGCATGTACTCCATTACAAAAAACGGCTGTTTTTTCCATATAAAGCCGTCATATAAGCGCGGTATTGCCGGATGATCTAACTGCTCTAAAATCGCTTGCTCCTGTGCGAATGACCTTCTACCTGACATATATTTTTGCTTACTTTGTCTTAACTGTTTCAAAACTCTTTTTTCTTTCGTTTGCAAATCATAAACGATATATGTAAAGCCATAGCTGCCCATTCCAATTACTGATTCAATTTTATAGCGCTGCGAGACAATTGTATCCATACGCAGCGGTCTATCAAACCAGGCGAGTATATCACGCCATTTCATCAACTACTTGAAAAAAAGCTGCGGCTTTTACGCTTTCTTTTATAATGCTGATGTCCATAGCCATGAGAATTTCTCCTCTTGTTATAATCACTACTTGAATACGAACGACCTCTATGACGATAATGACTACTTGAATACGAACGATATCTATTCTTCTTTCCTAGTAAAGAATCAATAATTTTTTTGAACATCCCTTCACCTCTTGCTTAAAGTTTTCTTTTTATTATATCAATAATTACGCTTTATGTTTGTGACAAGTTTGTAAAGAAAGAATTTTGAAGTGTAAAAAACGACGAGTAGATCCCGTCGTTACTTTCACCCTTCATCCTCATCAAACACTTCATCAATCATACATTTTTCTAGTAAATATTCAAATGTAATATCAGCGAGATCTTCAATCTCTTCTCGCTTTGGTACATACCCTCTCTCAATTAGTTGCTCATAAAAAAACTCCGCAATTTCTTCCGTATCAATTACGACTTCAATTTCCTTCATGAGCATCACCCCTTTATTTCTGTTTTATGAAAAAATTTCAAAATTATGTATACGAGATTAGAAAAATAGATTTTCTTTTCCAAATCATACTTACTTGTCTGTCATATCCTTTCATCTTGCAGCATACGATGTAGTACAAGCAATTTGAAGGGGGAAATACGAATGGAATATCAATATGAAATAGAGCAAAGAAAAGAAGAGTTCATGCATGAAGATAAATGGGCAGACTCTATCATTAAAGGGCTTATTATTTTTTTAACTATTGTAGGTATACCGTACACAATATATATTTTTGTTCAATTTCTTCTTGCTTTCTAACTATTTTTTCTCTGTTAATTTAACTAAATAATTATGGACGACATCCATAACAATTTTATATTCTTCATCTTGAAATGTTTCGTATAATAATTGATAGTCGTTATAAATATCTAATAATCCATCAATAATTTCTTGTCTGCTTGTTTTAATACTCACCTTTTTTGAGTTGTTTATTGACTTCAATTTTCCTAAATCTAATTTATTCATCCCGGCTTTATCTTGTTTCATTTTTTTCAAGATTGCATTAGCAGTTTGTGCATTCGCAAGCAAAGTTAAATCTGATTCATCAGCCTCTAACCACTCACCATCTGTAATTCTCGATAATTCATATATTGTATCTTCCCAGGCATCATTTTTATACCGCCACACCTCTGTGCGAAACCCAACGATACGAAAAACATCTTTATCATATCCCGTAACTTGCACAAGATCACCGAACGTAAAATGATAGCGTAATTCAATCCATTCTGTTTCACCTTTTTTCATTTCTTGTTCCGTAACATGTTGAAGTGTTTGTTCCACGTAATATCCATCATGATTATTAACTTCATATACATAAACGCCATCTAATATTTTCATATTTGTAATTTTGCCAACAGTTCCATATAGCGTAATCACGACTATATCTCCTACATTATATTTAGGTTGTTTTTTTCTTGCCATTTATATCTCTCCTTTTTAAAGTCGTGATTTTGATACCAGTATATGCAAACGGCAGAAAAACGCTTATCACATCAGCTTATATTCAAAAAATTTTTCAATAAAAAAATACATCACTTTTTATAGAGTGATGTACCAATACAGATATATTTGTATGTGTTTAATCGTTATCTTTCTTGTATGTATAGCTCCCACGCCTCATCAAAAATAGACATACTGCCTAGTAATCCACTTAATTCTAAATATGAACTAATTTCATCGTAATCTTCTGATTGCTTCGGAAAACTTAAATCATCGTACATAGCTTCAGCTAAATCTGATATTTCATTTCTGATTAAAGACGCACGATACTTCATCATATAGTGATAAAATGACTTTTTCAAAAATATTCCCTACCTTTCTAACTTGGATACATTATACAAGGGTAAAAAGAAAAAAACCAGCATAATCGCTGGTTAAAAGTCGAAATAATTTCTTTTCAGGAGACGTGGACGTTCCATTAATTCTTCATATGTCAATTGTTTTGGTAAATCTTTTGTATAAATTAAAAACAACTGATCTTCTATTTCTTTTACAACATGATCAGCCTGATAGTCCATTCCACATGATGAACACGAAATACATGGTGTCTTTTGAATTTCAATGGCTTTTGTACCATCTGGCAATTCCCAATATACAGTATTCAGACTTTCTCTTGCTTCTGTACTGTCACACCACATACAATTCATACTGCGTCACCCTCAGCTTTTTTGCCATCTTCTAATTTCGACATTTGGGCTTGATACTTTTTATCTTTTAACTGATCACGCTTATCTCGTTTATCTTTTAAAGAAGAATGTGTTTCATTTGTTTCATAATCTTTCCGACGATTCATACGTTGTAAATCATCCGGAACAAGATTAAATTTCTTATCACTCATCAATCCTGCTACACCAATATCCGAACGTTTCTCTTCATATGTTGGATAAATCTCTTTAAAGTAACCTTCCGCTCTTCCTGGTACATAGTTTTCTGGTTCTGGATATGTTGTAATAACACCTTCAAAGTTACGAAGAACAACTTTATCTGCGCTTTGTGAAATTAAATAATTTGGCTGAAGAGCAATTTTCCCGCCGCCTCCTGGTGCATCTACAACGAACGTTGGGACCGCATAACCAGACGTATGTCCACGTAACCCTTCAATAATTTCTAATCCTTTTGAAACCGGAGCGCGGAAATGACCGATACCTTCTGATAAATCACATTGATAAATGTAATACGGACGAACACGAATTTTTACTAAATCGTGCATCAGTTTTTTCATAATCGGAACGCTATCATTAATACCTGCTAAAATAACCGCTTGGTTTCCAATTGGAACACCTGCATTTGCAAGCATTTCACATGCTAGTTTTGATTCTTCTGTAATTTCAATAGAAGTGTTAAAGTGCGTATTTAACCATACTGGGTGATATTTTTTAATAATATTACATAGATTTTCTGTAATACGTTGCGGGAATACAACTGGCGCTCTCGTTCCGATACGAATAATTTCCACATGCGGAATTGCGCGTAAATTTTTTAATACGTATTCTAAGATTTTATCATTAATAAGAAGACCATCCCCACCAGAAATTAAAACATCTCGTACTTGTGGCGTTTCACGAATATAAGCAATTGCATCATCTAATTGTTTTTTCGGAACACCCATTCCAATTTGTCCACTAAAACGACGACGTGTACAGTAACGACAGTACATAGAACATTGATTTGTTACTAAAAATAACACGCGGTCTGGATAACGATGTGTTAAACCTGGAACTGGTGAATCCTCATCTTCATGAAGCGGATCTTCTAAATCATACTTTGTTTTATATAATTCTTCCGAAATCGGTACAGATTGCATCCGAATCGGACAGCGTGGATCATCGGGATTCATAAGAGAAGCATAATACGGTGTAATATTTAACGGAATCGTTTTTGTTGAAATTTTAACACCTTCTTCTTCTTCTGGTGTCAAATTAATCACTTTCTTTAAATCATCTAACGTTTTGATCGTATTCGTTAATTGCCAAACCCAATCATTCCATTGCTCTTCTGTAACATCTTTCCATAATTCGATATCTTTCCAGTGACGATTTGGTTTGTATACATCATGTAACATTGCTATTCCCCCTTTTTTTACGCTCGCCATTTATATAAGCAATAATTATGCCAACTCCACATTTTCAAGAAGTGATGACGAAAGATACCCTATTATATATAAGAAAAAATATTTTTCTTATTTTAAATGGCGCTCTACTCAATACAATATTCGTTACTTTCTGTATATGTAAACGCTCTTTTTTTGGTGCAAACACACAAAAACCGCCGATTATTCGGCGGTTTTGTCATACTTATTTAATTTATACTGCAATGTTTGTCTTGGAATACCTAATAATTTAGCAGCTTGCAAAATATTCCCATCCGTTTCCATTAGCGCTTGATTAATTAATTCTTTCTCTGTTTGGTGAAGTGCCTCACGTAATGGAAGAATAGATTTCTTCTGTTTCTTTGAATCTACTTCTTTTCGAAATGTTCGTGGTAAACAACTAACTGTTAATGAACCTCCTTCTGCAATAATTACAGCGTGTTCAATCGTGTGTTTTAACTCTCTTACATTTCCAGGCCAATGATATGCTAGCAACCTTTCTTTCGTCCCATTATCAATATGGAGCACCTGTTTTTTATATT
Organism: Bacillus cereus group sp. N21; assembly: GCF_016483395.1. NCBI lineage: Bacteria > Bacillati > Bacillota > Bacilli > Caryophanales > Bacillaceae > Bacillus > Bacillus cereus group sp. N21. The sequence continues at coordinate 40,419 of NZ_JAEHBX010000036.1, read as the reverse complement.
CTTTGTTATAGTCTCTTAAAAAGTAGGATGCTAACAATAATACATCTTCTTTTCGTTCACGAAGCGGTGGAATATATAGAGAAAATACATTTAAACGATAATATAAATCGGTACGAATTTTATTTTCACGTAAACATACTTCTGGAGGTTGATTCATCGCCGTAATCACGCGAACATCTACTTTTCTCGTCTTACTATCACCGATGCGACGAATTACTCCATCTTCTAATGCACGTAGCATTTTCGCCTGCAGATCAAGGGGCATCGAATTTAATTCATCTAAAAATAATGTCCCTCCATCTGCAAGTTCAAATAGCCCCGCACGTTCAATAGCTCCTGTATAACTCCCTTTAGTTGTCCCAAATAATAGACTTTCTAGTAAGGACTCTGGAAGAGCTGCACAATTCTGGGCAATAAACGGTTTGTTTTTACGGTTGGAAGCCTCATGAATCGCTTGTACAAATAGTTCCTTTCCTGTTCCCGTTTCCCCGTATATTAAAACGTTTGCATTTGTTGGAGCTACCTTTTGCGCCAAATCTTTTGTTTGTTTAAAGCGGGAATCATTCGTCACAATTGTATTAAAAGCAACGTGTTTTTTTGTTATCTTCTTCCTAGAGGATCGTTTCATTTTCGATTGTAAATCAACAATTGTATCCGTTAATTTTTGAATCGTCGAGTAATCTTTTGCGATTTCAACAGCACCTGCAATTTCACCTTCTATAAAAATAGGTAATGTGGTATTTACAGTACAAACATCTTCACCATTTAAATTTTGATAACGCTGCACTTGATGTAAAATCGGCTTTTTTGTATTTAAAACTTTCATAAGTGTACTCGTTTCCCTTGATAAAGATGGGAATGCTTCTAATAAATGCTTACCCAATACATTCTCAATCTTTGATCCGTCATGTTTTGCAGCAACAGTATTATAAAAAATTGTAATACCATTCTCATCCACAGCATGAATCGCTTCATCAATACTGCCCAAAATCGCTTCAATGACTTCTTGTGTCGAAACTGCCAGCAATGTCATTCCCCCCTCTTGCTAAAAATTCAGCAATTTATATGCCGAATTTCCGGCACCCCTGTGCGCGATTATAAGCATTGCCATTCCGTTCTACTTTTCTATTTATTTCATATCATTACTTTCCCGCCAACAAGTAATAAAGTGCAACTCTAATCAGCGGGGGGCTTCATCCCCCACTGATTATTAGCCCGCAACAATCTGGTATTCTAAACTTTCAAGTAAAGATCTTACTACGCATTCATGCGGGATAAATCTTTTACCCATACATTCATATCTTCTAATTTATCAAAAATATAACAATTATTTGCTAGCCTTCCTGTGTATGTATATCCTAGCTGATGAAAAGCTGCATTCATACCAAACGAAAGTGAACGTGCGATTGTGTAAGAACAAAAAATTGTTCTCTCTTGTAGTTCTTCTTCTAACTTAATGAGTAAACTTTTCATAAATCCATGCTTTCGATATTCAGGTAAAGTTGCACAATTCGTTAATTCTGCGTTACCTTCTTTCACATTCATTTCTGCTGAAGCAGTACTAATAATACGCCCCTCTGATTCATACACATAATAAATCGTATCTTCTTTCATCGTCTGAACAATATAGTCTGCTTCATTTAACGGTGTCGGATAAATTTCAAACACTTTTCCAAATACACTTGCCAATTCTTCTGCGTCTGCCTCTGTCGCTTTTCGTAGTACAAATTTCTCTGGAACTTGTTTCTCCTTTACTTCCTTTTCTCTCACACCATCTATAATGCGGTCCTCATCAATCCACTGGATACTATTTCGTCTTTCATCATCACGATATTTTACGAAAAAGTATGCATCATGTCCTTGAAAATAATGTGGAATCGTCGCTTCTAATAAAAAGCCAAAAGAGAGCCACGCCGAAACATGCTCTCCCTTTCCTTTTATAATGCATTTGGTGAAAGAATGCTTCTCTGCTAACTCTTCTATTTTTCGCATAAGACTTTCTACATTTCCTGTATAATGATCTACCCGAATACGTTTATTAAAATAATCTAGCACTCCTTCTACAGTATAGTAGTTTGTCTGTTCTCTGAATGATTCATAATAGTTCATTTTTTCACCTCACACCAGTCTAGTAATGTACATGCAATAACTTTTGCTGCGGCAATCATTTTATCCACTTCAATGTATTCATTTGGATAGTGGGCTACCTTTGTCTCTCCTGGTCCGAATATAATGGTTGGGATTTCTGCGATTTGTGTAAATAAACCACCATCTGTGCCCCATGGTGATGCTTCTATAATTGGACTTCTTTCTTCAATTTGAGCAAAATTATCTTGAAGCGTTGTAATGAGCGCATGCTCCTCATCTAATTCACCTGGGACCCACCTTGCCCCAAACCATTCTACCTCTACTGGATATTCTTCGAACCATGGATCTACATTCTTTAATTGCCCTATCCAATTTTCAAATTCTTCTTTTACCGCCTCCATAGTCTCATTCGGCGCAACTCCACATCTTCCTTCTAAAATCAACGAATCTGGTACGGAGCTTGGCCAGCTACCACCTTCAATTTTCCCAACATTGATTGGAACAGGGATTGGAATTTCTTTATATAACGGGTCTGTAATCCGTTCATTTCTTTTCTGTTCTAATTGTCTCAAATGTTCAACAACAAACACGCTCTTTTCAATTGCACTTACTCCTTCATAACGAGTCCCGCCATGTGCTGCTTTTCCTTTCACATGCAAGCGAAACCACATCGAACCTTGTTGTTTCGGGAAAAACTTCATATTTGTTGGTTCTGGAATGATAACCCCATCTGCCTTATACCCTCGTAAAATTGCTGCTAAAGTACCTGCTCCACCGCTCTCCTCTTCTATTACACTTTGAAAATAAATATCTCCTTTTAATTCAATACCCAGTTCTACAATCGCTTCGATTGCCAGCATAAGCGCCACATTGCCGCCCTTCATATCGGTTGTTCCACGACCATATATGCGATTCCCTACTTTTTCACCACTATATGGATGGTGTTCCCACTGATTCACATCACCTTCTGGTACAACATCGATATGTCCATTTAAAATCATTGATTTTCCATCGCCGCTTCCTTTTAACGTCGCAACAATATTTGGGCTATCTGAAAAATTCGTTCTTGGAGATACAAAATAAGGATGATCTTTCATTTTTGTAAAAGAAGGCTCCCAAATATCGAGATCTAAACCTAATTCACGTAGTTTTTCAATGACAATTGCTTGCGCGCCGCTCTCATCTCCAGATACACTTTTTTCTTGAATTAATCGTTTTAAGAGCTTTACACTTTCTCCTTCATGACTTTCAATATAATCACACACTTGTTTTTTTAATTGCTCCATATTTGTTAGCTCCTCTCATTCAATCACAAGTAAATTAGAACTCACATGAAAAGATGCCTCCGTATTTCGTTTTACATCCTCTACTGTATAAGGGCTCATTAACTCTTGGAGTATTAAACCTTCAGAAGTAACTTCCATTACAGCCATATCTGTAATAATTAAATCCACGCACCTTTTCGACGTTAATGGAAGCGTACATTCTGAAACAATTTTTGCATTTCCATACTTATCAACGTGATTCATCACAACAACGACCCGCTTTGCTTTTTGCGCTAAATCCATCGCTCCGCCAATACCAGGAACACGTTTCCCGGGAACAATCCAATTTGCTAAATCACCTTTTTCACTTACTTGTAGTGAACCAAGTATTGTTACATCAAGCAACCCTTTTCGAATCATTCCAAATGCAGTGCAACTGTCAAAATAACTTGCTCCTGTAATGAGTGACGTCGGCAATCCAGCCGCATTACACAAGTTTTCATCTTCGCTTCCTTTACTTGGCGTCGGGCCCATTCCAACGATTCCATTTTCCGCCTGGAACATAACATGTATATCTTCAGGCAAATGGTTAGGTACAAGAGAAGGGATACCAATCCCTAAATTTACAATCATTCCATTTTGAATTTCTTTCGCAGCACGCCTTGCTATCTTATCTCGTACTTCTACTCCCATACCCATTTCCAATTCACTCCTTCCGACGGCACAATATAATTTACAAAAACACCTGGAACAACAATTTCCTCAGGATCTAAACTTCCAAGCGGTACGATTTCTTCTGCCTCAACAATTGTAATATCTCCAGCCATCGCAACGTGTGGATTCATATTGCGAGCACTTTTATCAAACACAAGATTGCCAAACGGATCCGCCTTCTTCGCATATACAATCGATACCTCTGCAGTTAAAGCCGTTTCCACTAAATATGTTTTTCCGTTCATTTCGACTGTTCGTTTTCCTTCCTCTACAATCGTATCCACACCAACATCGACAAGAATTCCGCCTAATCCCATTCCACCTGCACGAATTCGCTCTGCTAGCGTTCCCTGAGGCGAAAACTCAATCCGTAATCGTCCTTCATTTAACTGTCTTCCTGCATTTGGATTTGAACCAATATGAGAAGTAATTAATGATTTCACTCGCTCATTTGTTACAAGGCGGCCAATTCCTACATCTGGAAATCCCGTATCATTTCCGATTAAATGTAAATTTGTAATTCCTTTTTGTGCAATAGCCTGTATTAATGATGGAGGGGATCCAATTCCGCCAAACCCTCCAAACATTAACGTCATATCATCATGAAACAATGACATAATCTCTTCAATTTCTTTTAATTTACCAAATGTATTTGTAATGGTTGTCATACGATACTGTGCCCTCCTTTTTGCATCATCTCTTCCACACTTTTCGCAAAAATCTCAAGTAACTCATCTAACTCAGAATATGTAGTTGTCATCGGCGGTGCAACAAGCAGCGCACTATCCTCTTTTCCTGCTTGCCCTGAAACAGCTTGATATAAAAGAAGTCCGTTTTTCGCCGCGACTGAAATGAGCTCAGACGCTTTTGTAAACGATTGCAATTCTACTCCGATCAGGAGTCCTTTTCCGCGCACATCGGCAATAATTGTCGATTGCTGCTGAACTTTCTGCAATCCTTTTATTAAATATTCTCCTTTTTCAGCTGTTTTTTCAGGTAAGTTATGTTTCTCCATATATTCAATAACCGCTAAAGCTGTCGCGGCTGATAACGGGTTAGCACTTAGCGTATGCCCACTCATAACTGATCGCGACCCTCGTAAAATCGGTTCCATCACACGGTCACTCACAACCGTCGCGGCCATCGGTGTATAACCAGCACCTAGACCCTTTCCTAACGTCATGATGTCTGGCTCCACGCCCCAGTGTTCCATCGCAAACCATGCACCTGTACGCCCAAGGCCTGTCATCACCTCATCAGCAATAAATAAAATATCATAATGGCTGCAAATATCTTTAATTACTTTATAATATTCTTTCGGTGGTACAACCGCACCGCCTGCCGCCCCAATAATCGGTTCAGCTATAAAAGCTGCAATATGTTCTGCACCAATTCGTTCAATTGCTCGTTCTAATTCCGTTGCACAAGAAAGCTGACACGTTGGATATACTTTCTGCACCGGACAACGGAAACAATACGGCGCTGGAACAGTTGGATAATCTTCTAAAATAGATACAAATCGCTGGCGACGAAGTGGATGCCCTGACATTGATAAAGCTCCCATCGTAATACCGTGATAACTCATCCAACGTGATAAAATTTTATGTTTCCCTTGAATACCGCGCTCTTGAAAATGTTGAATCGCAATTTTCATAGCCGTTTCATTCGCTTCTGTACCACTATTCACAAAGAAACTCCAGTTCAAATCTCCTACACTTAAATCACTTAACTTCTTTGCTAACTTCTCAGCTGGCTCACTCGTAAACTGTGAGCGGTACACAAAAGCAATCTCCTCTGCCTGCTTTTTAATCACTTCCGCAATCTCCGTTACGCCATGTCCGATACCTGCCGTAATCGCTCCTGACGAACCATCAAAATATTTATTACCATTTTGATCATACAAATACACACCTTTTCCATGTGAAATCATTGGATACGGCTGACCAACAAGTGGCTTAATTAAGTAATCGCGCATAGCGCTCCCCCATTTCTCCAATTTGTATATATATATATATATGAAGAAAATTGACGTTTCTTTCATAAAAAAGAACCCTCTGCAAACGCAGTGAATTTATCAAAAAACTATTATAAAATATACAAATGAGTGCTAAAAATCAAAATAAAAATAAACATTCAGAAATATAATAAAAGACCAAACCCTTTACCCCTCTTAAAAAAATCCTCCCCCCTATAAAAAATAAGCCTAAAAAACATACTACCTAATTATTTTTTCACCATACCATCAGCTTCGCTCAATTGCTGACATTGTGTAAACTTCGACGAAACTCCCGTCAATTTCCTTCCTATTTATTTTGTTTATCTGTCATATTTTTCAACAAATTTAGACAAATCCTTCAAAAAGAAACCTCCTATGATTACTCAATCATAGGAGGTTTCTTTCATATAATTTATTTTTCAAATTTTCGACATCTACTTATTCCTATTAAAAAACATACTTTTATTGCATTTTACAAAATATTTTTTACTGAGAAAAAACAAATGTGCTAATCCTCTGTACGAGGTTTCTCCTCTTACATAGCACCTTAATCTATCTAACTCTCCCAGCGATTCAACCCTAAATAACAAGCTCCATACACACCAGCATCATTGGTAATCGAGATGCTTCTTTATATTGGCGAATAAGTGCAGAAGTCGATGCATATCGTTCGTAACATCCTTTTCCACCGTAACTACATTCTTTTCCATGATATATTGATTATATAAATAATAAATTAAATCATGATATCATGTTGTCATTACCAGTTGTTATGAAGTATACCATTACAACTTTTTCTTTCGTAATACATTTTCTGAATTTTTTATAAAATTTTCCAAACATTTTTATTCATAGCTTAACAATATAATTCTATTTATTGCGAAATAAAAACCATGAATGGAATTGCCTGCAAGAGAAAGATTATTTTTATCAAATTGATTCTTCCCGTAAAAATCTGATCGATGAAGGTTAATTACTAATAAAATTCTCCCTACCTTAAAGTCCGTACAAATGAGAAAGATAGGTGCGCGGGATAATTGCCCACAAAAAAATCAATTGGTCTGGCTAAATGAAAGTTTCACTTTATCTCAGAAAAAGAAAAGGAGTGTTCCTATGATTCAACAATTAAAAACATATTACGGTAAAGATATAACGGTTAATGAAACAGTATTGTCTGGGGAGTATAGCTGGTTTTTAGTTGAAGGAAACAAAGTAGGGATTCGCAAATCTCGCTTACACCAAATGGAACGTCAATTACTTTCATCAATCTTAACGCCCATTCATACTGATACATTTTATGAAACAGAAAAAGAAAAGTCTTGGTATGAAGCGTTATATCAAAATAAGGATATTCCTATCGTATCTGTTCGTTTTTTACATTTTTTCACAAATCACTCTATAGTAGAAAGAGAAGAATTTCAAGATGCTTTACAGTCCATGTTTTCTTTCGCCACTACAACGATATGGGAGACTTCTCAAGCCGGCGTTCTCATCTTAGAAGAAGATATATCGAAATCTATATTACAAACAGCCCTTGATACATTAGAAACAGATTTTTTTATATCTCTATCCTTTTTTATTGGCAGACACTATACCGAAACAAATGGAATTTCTCATTTGTATCAATGGGAACGAGCATTATTTTCTTTTCTTTCTCCCTATTTATCAAAAAAGATTATACACATTGAACACCTACTCCCTTACCAATTAATGATCTCATTACCAAAAGAAGAAAGAGAAAAATATACAAATCAATTGTTAGCACACATTTCAAATGACAAAGAACTAATCGATAGTGTTAAAGTATTCTTCCAATGTAATATAAATGTATCACTTGCAGCGAAACATTTATATTTGCATCGTAATACCTTGCAGTATCGAATTGATAGATTCATTGAAAAAACAGGAATTAATATCAAAACATTTGAAGGCGCTGTAGCAGTTTACATGGCATTCCTTTCTTTAGATATCTCGTAAACTTGCATAAAAACCTCTCATTTTTTTGTGCAATTTGCCAATTTACCTACCTGCAAAAAAATCTTATAATTCAATTAATTCAAAGAATAAGGAGTGAGTAATTGTGGCAGAACTCGTATTAGATCATATTTTTAAAGTTTATGATAATAAAACGACTGCTGTTTCTGATTTTAATTTACATATTGAAGATAAAGAGTTTATCGTATTTGTCGGTCCTTCTGGATGTGGAAAATCAACAACTCTACGTATGATTGCGGGTCTAGAAGACATTTCTGATGGTTCATTTTATATTGATGGAGAACGTATGAATGATGTCGCTCCAAAAGATCGCGACATTGCGATGGTATTTCAAAATTACGCACTATACCCACATATGTCTGTTTATGATAATATGGCGTTTGGCTTGAAACTACGCAAACTTCCAAAAGATGAAATTAATCGCCGCGTAACAGAGGCTGCGAAAATCTTAGGACTTGAAGATTACTTAAAACGAAAACCAAAGGCATTATCAGGTGGACAACGCCAACGTGTTGCGCTAGGAAGGGCTATCGTTCGTGACGCAAAAGTATTTTTAATGGACGAGCCTCTATCCAATTTAGACGCAAAATTGCGCGTAAGTATGCGCTCTGAAATCTCTAAACTTCATCGCCGTTTAAACACGACCACTATATATGTGACACATGATCAAACAGAAGCAATGACAATGGCATCACGCCTTGTTGTTATGAAAGATGGTGTCATCCAGCAAGTTGGTACGCCAAAAGAAGTATACGATGCTCCTGAAAACATTTTTGTTGGCGGATTCATTGGTTCTCCAGCTATGAATTTCTTTACCGGAACATTACAAGATAACTATTTTCATATAGAAAATATTCGTTTCAAAGTACCAGATGGCCAACTAAAAGCATTAAAGAAAAAAGGATATAATGGAAAAGAAATCATACTCGGTATTCGTCCTGAAGACATTCATGATGAACTAATTGTTCTTCAATCTTCTCCTGAATCAACTGTCGAAATTACAGTTGAGGTCGCTGAATTATTAGGTGCTGAAACGATGATTCATGGAAAACTTGCGAGTCAAAACTTTGTTGCACGAATCAACGCTCGTTCAGAAATTAAAGCTACCGATAAACTTCCGTTAGCTTTTAGTTTAACTAAAGCGCACTTTTTCGATATTGATACAGAACAACGTATACGTAATGAATAGACATACTTGATTAAGGTATAAACCATTTTTCTTCCTGATCTTTCTGTACTATTTACCTAAGAAAGGCCAGGAAGCTTCTTTTTGATATTTTATTTTTTTACAAGTATTATATTTAATCCTTTTCGTTTTTTATTGCTACCACCTGACGCTCCTCTTATTTTTCATTTTCATTAACATTTTTTGGCTACTCCTTTTTTATCTCGCTATTCGCGAGCAGTAAGGCCCCACCCCAACATGCAACAAAAGCAAAGAAATTAGGTGGGAGATGAAGCCCCACCGCTGATTGAAGTTTCACTTTATAAAAATCTAATTTTTCTAATCCTCTATAGATACAACCTTATGTAACCTTACACATGCTTCTATTCAATGTAATTTCAAATTTTCAAGTACATATTTAACAATTAATTTCACAGTTTCTGGATAACCTTTACCATCATTAGTTTATCCCACTGCAACTTCTTCATTTGTTCTTTTGTGTTAAAATATCGCAAGACCTCATGTTCCAACTGATATTTTAAATACGAGTTTACATTAAAATAAAAAAGAAAGAACCGATTAACTATATTAACCAGTTCAGCATGACGCTCTTTATCAGTTATTAACGAACCCAACATGCCCCGATGATAATTAGTAAAATAAACAATACAACGATCAACGCAAATCCAGAACCTGTACCGCACCCTCCGCCGCCATAACCATATCCGCAATAACTACTAGGATATCCGTAACCCCACATGATTTGCTCCACTCCCTCCGCTACTTAAAAATTAAATTCCCTTAATAAATTATGTAGGACAACTCCCACTTTGTATGTGCGTTTGCCTATAAATTAAAAACTCCATAACTCCGCTAACGACTTTATAGTTTGCACCAGATCGAGCAACTTGTATATGTATAAAATTTGTGGCATTAAATACAGTGAAACTTTAATCAGTGGGGGTTTTCTTCATCCCCCACTGATTATTAGCCCTCACCAATCGGGCTTTTACGGGCAGTTGATCCCCTACCTACCTTGTTTCTCCCTGAATCTTGAGGTGGGGGTCTTACTGCCCGTTAATGCGGGATAAACTATCTATTATCCTATTTATATTTTGAAGCATTTTTTGCATAAGCCCTTTTCCGAGATGCATATAGTTATAGTGATGACAAAGGAGGAATTTTACATGGCTCAATCTGAAATTGAAAAATATGGACAAGAAGCAGCCCTGTATGAACAACTTGCCCGTTACTATCAATATACAAATCCCAAAAAATATATGGAATTATATATGAAATATCATAGTGCGATTACCAAACTTGTACATGTGTATGAAAAACGCGGCTCTCAAGAAGCAACATTGCCATCCTATATGAGAATATTCCACGCATCCCCTCATACACCAGCTATTGATTTTTTAGTTAACGGACAGAAGGTAGTAAAAAACATTTCTTTTAAACAACACAGTCCTTATTTGTCCTTAACTCAAGGGCAGTACCGGGTTGATATCGTTCCAGTCGGTAATGAAACACCTATTTTTTCAGCACTTGTTCCCATGATGGGTAACCACTCTTATACACTGGCAGCAATTAGTACCGATACACATCTACAGTTGCAACCAATGCTTGATAATACTCCTTTGCAATCTGGTCAAGCAAAAATAAGATTTTTACATTTTTCCTCTGATACCCCTGCTGTTCATGTATCCATAAAAGGTGGCGACTATTTATTCGAAAATGTCTTATTTAAACAAGTAACAGATTATTTACAGGTAAGCCCTGGAACAGCTGATATTGAAATTTCTCTTGCCGATACAAAAAAGATACTTGTAACCATCCCTGATGTAAAAGTAGAACCAAATACAATTTACACATTTGCATTAGTAGGATATTCTAATCAATCCCCAAAATTAGAAGCCGTGGTTCTTACAAATTAAAAAATCTACACCATTCTCTTGGTGTAGACTTTTTTCTCTTTATTTTTGAAATGAAATATGAAATTCTGTCCATTCTGAATCAGAGCGACACGTAATCGATCCATTATGCTTTTCAACAATTTGTTTACATACAAACAAACCGATGCCAGTTCCTAATTTCTTAGTCGTGACAAATGGTTCAAAAATCGTTTCAATACTTTCTGCCGGAATCATCGGTCCATTATTTTTAATAACAATATGAATCCTTTCTTCCTCTTCACATGTATCAATAATAATTTTACGATCTTCTTTAATCACTTCGAGAGCATCGATTGAGTTCATTAAAATATTTAGAAAAACTTGTCTTACTTCACTACGGTATCCTACAAATGAGATAGGATACGGTAAAATCTTTTCAATTGAAACATTTGCATTAACTAGACTTGGATATAAGAAATGAATAATATCATGAAACAAATCATTTAGCCAAAATCGTTCAGACTCATTCCACATTTCTTTTTTTGAAACAAGTAAAAATTGCGAAATACGAAAGTTTAATTGGTCCAATTCATGTGAAATAATATCTAAATATGATAAATTCGGATGATCTAATTTCAATAATTTCACAAACCCCATAATGGAGGTTAATGGATTTCGAAACTCGTGAACAAAACTAGCCGACATTTGTCCTAAAATCGTCAATCTTTCTTTATGTGTTTCATTTATATATTGCTGTTTTTCTTCTAAATTTCTCGATATAATTTCCGAATATTTTAAAACCGTATAATAAATTAATTTGTCAAAACAAGTATGTATTTTTGTCATAATTGGTTTTAATTCACGAGCTTTAACATCTAATTCGCACATTGCTTCAAATAGTTCATTTCTTCCTACATTCGCGTTATAGACAAAATCTCCAATATTAACGTCCGCCCCTGCTCGCTCAATTGCAATTTTTTCACATAACGGCTGTAGATGAGCTACATCCTTATTTTCCATAATAAGTTCAATGATTAACTCTAATAAATTCTCTCCATTCTGAGCTACTTCTTGCTTAAATGGATCTTTTTCGGAAATTATCATTTTGTTTTTCCAGTTCTCTACGAATTGGTGCCTGTTGTTTTTCAAGTGCGAACAAAATACTTCTTTAATATCCTTATCGATTGGAAAAACCCCCATTCCCTCCATTTCCATGCGACGAATACCCTATATATTTTGAATATTAACACAAAAAACGAGTTTCGTTAAGAGATTGTTGTCACATTTTGTTAATTTCTGTTGCTAAAGTTAATTTGAATATGGTATTTGAAATGTCTTTTTTTGCATCCTTTTCATTTCTTGCGTACAATAAGATATGAAAGGTGTGAAAAATATGGTAAATAAAAATGTGGAAGATTATCTCCAAGAAGGCATTCATGGCCAAAAGCAAAACAAACCAGAGGAACGCAATATGTACTTAGGCACATTGCGTGAGCGTGTGGAAATCGCTTTAACAATCGGTCAAGTGATGCAAAGCAATGTTTACACAGAAGTAACTAATAGCATGCGCACTTCTCAATCATTACAACTATATGTAAACGGCAGCATCTCTTACCCACATTTATCAAAATACATTAAATTAGCAAACGAAAAAAATGTACCTTTTACAATCGTCCAAAATAAAGGTACACAAACACCAATTGGTTTAGTTCTTGCGCATAACACAGCGGTAGATAAAGAACAAGTTTATGTTGAAGATACGATTTTTAAACAAGAGATGAAATAATACACGATAATGTGACACTTCCATTACCAATCGGTCTTTTACGGGCAGTTATCCCCCACTTCTCTTCCTTGCTCCTCTCTGAATCTTGAGATGGGGGTCTTACTGCACGCAAATAGCGAGATAAATAAAAGGTACACTTACTTAGATAATAAGTGTACCTTTTATTTGTATTTATTTTTTTATAAAGATTAGTTTCATCTCTGTCATTTCTTCAATCGCATATTTAATTCCTTCACGACCTGTACCACTTTCTTTGACACCGCATATGGCATGTGATCTACTCGAAAAGTTGAAATGTCTTTAATCATGAAACTGCCCATATAAATCCATTTTGATTTTTTGACATATAAGCTGCGGCTATGAATAACAAAATGGGGGGTCTGCATTTGTTTTCACTCGACATGGAGCAGAAAAAGGGTCTGACCGCCGGATGCTCTCTCCCACCTAAAAATTAGGTTTTATGTCAGTCTTTTAATTTGTATTTATCTAATTCTAGTTCATCAATTCCATGCATTGCTTTCGTTAAATGTCTGACTTATTTTATTGTAGCATTGTCCCATTACATAAAAAAATATTTTCCCTACTAAAAAAACTCTGCTAAATGCAGAGTTTACGAGCTTACTTGTTCTTGTAATGTTATTGGTTTTTCAGTTTCTGAAATTAAAATGGGAGCTGCTCGCTTTGTCACTTCTATCTGCTTGATATAGTGGCCATCCAATTCCTTAACGCAAAAATTATAATCTTCAATTTCAACAATATCACCTTCTGTAATTTCTAGGTGCTTTGTTAAAATCCATCCACCAATTGTATCAATATCATCATCATCAATAGATAAACCTAACAATACATTTACTTCGCTAACAAATACTTTTCCTTCTAAAATTGTCTTTGTTTCACTTATATGTTGGATTTCTGGTTTTTCATCTATATCAAATTCATCTTGAATATCGCCAACAATTTCTTCTAATATATCTTCAACTGTTACAAGACCTGCTGTTCCACCATATTCATCAATTAATATAGCGATATGTGTACGCTCTCGTTGCATTTTTAAAAACAAATCATGAATTGCAATCGATTCAATGACAAGTATAATGGGACGAATATACTGCTGCACCGTTTCTTTGCTAAAGGCACCATGTTTCACAAAATCTGTGAAAATATCTTTAAAGTTTACAAAACCGATAACATGATCCTTATCCCCATCAACAACTGGGTATCTTGTATATTTCTCATTGGACATTTTTTGCAATGCTTCTTTAACAGAAGTATCTTTATCTAAAATGTTCATCTCTGTCCGTGGGACCATAATTTCTTTTGCAATACGATCGTCAAATTCAAAGATTTTATTTACATATTTAAATTCAGATTGATTAATTTCACCGTTTTTATAACTTTCTGACACTAACAACCGTAATTCTTCTTCCGAATGGACTTCCTCGTGCTCTTTCGCAGTTTGTAAACCAAACATTCTTGTTACATATCGAGCAGATCCATTTAAAAGCCATATAAACGGAAAAGTAATTCGATAAAAGAAAATAAGCGGTTTAGCAACGAGTAAACTCACTTGTTCTGCCTTTTGAATCGCCAATGTTTTTGGTGATAATTCTCCCACAACAACATGGAAAAAAGTAATGAACATAAACACTAGAATCACGGCCAAAATATCAGCAACCTGGGGAGGCACTTCCCATCTTGCGAAAAGCGAATCAAACATGTGCTTTATTGCTGGCTTTCCTAACCATCCGAGTCCAAGAGCTGTAACTGTAATTCCTAATTGACAAGCTGATAAATACTCGTCTAAGTTTGTAATGACTGTTTTCACAGGAATTGCATGTTTATTTCCCTCTGCAATTAAAAAATCGATGCGTGAACTTCTTACTTTCACAATTGCAAACTCGGCCGCAACGAAAAATGCAGTTAAGGCAATTAAAACAATCACCATACTTATACTATATATGTCCAAATACGTTTCCTTACTTACGCTGTAAGCAAGGAAGCCACCTCCTAATTAATTTATTCAAGCGAAAAAGACTTTTCTTATCATCTTACAAGTTTCTACATTCGCCATCACCTTTTTATACATTATATGCATACATAAAGAGGATATTTATATTTATGATAATCTAAATATCTTCTTTCAGTCAAACTAGAATAATTGAAAAAAAACAGACATTTTTCTCTCTTTTTAGAAGAATCTATATGTTCAAAAACTAATTCTCGTGAAAAAACACTTTCTTTGCCGATTCCTCACTTCTTTTGTCACCCATGCAGGGAAGAAGCTTAATACCTCGAAATAATTCAACAGGATATATATAGGAGGGATTTACCTTGGAATATAAAACACCCATTATTGCGAAAAAGTTAGGTGTTAGCCCAAAGGCAGTGGTTCGAATTGCACAACAATTGAATCTCAATATAGAAAAAAACAAGTACGGTCATTTCATTTTCACTCAAGACAACTTAGATAAAATGTTAGAATATCATCGTTCTCATATAGAACAAACCTTATCTCCAGCTATAATTTCACAAGTAGAACCATCAACTGATTTTGAACAATTTGTTACACAATTAAATACAATTACACACCGTTTAAATCGTATAGAGGAAAAAATGCAAGATAAAGCAGATGATGTCGTCAATTACCAATTGCTACAACATCGCAGAGAAATGGAAGAAATGATGGATAGAATTCAAAAATTAGAAGCTGCTCTTGAGAAAAAAGAACCAATTTACATCACACCTGATATCACGCCAACATATGAACGAGAAGAAAAACCGAAACGTCGTAAAATGATTTTAAGTATATTCGGATTTTAGTTCTTTTCCAATCGTTTGTTCGCGCATGATAATCGACTCCCCCCTAGTCAATTATCATGCGCTTTTTTATTTATATAAAAAGGATGTCTCATTACAAGACATCCTTTTTGTTACGATAACATCATATTCATATCTTCTGCTGCAGTTGTAATAAGTTTTAAACCAAATGTTTCTTGTAATACATCAAGCACACCAGGTGAAATAAATTCAGGGGCCTTTGGACCGATACGAATATCTTGAATCCCAAGACTAAATAGCCCAAGTAAAATGGCAACCGCTTTTTGTTCAAACCAAGATAGGACAATACTAACTGGCAATTCGTTCACTTCACATTGAAAAGCATCTGCTAAAGTTGCCGCTATTTTTATTGTAGAAATTGAATTATTACATTGCCCTAAGTCAATGTAACGTGGAATCTCCGTACCGGGTACAACACCATAATTCACATCATTAAAGCGGAATTTCCCACAAGAAGTTGTTAAAATAACCGTTTCTTGCGGAAGTGACGTTGCTAATTCACGATAGTATTCTCCGCCTTTTCCTGGGGCATCACAACCTGCGATGACAAAGAAGCGCTTAATTTTCCCTCCCTTTACTGCCTCAATGATTTCTGGAGCTAATGATAATACTGTATTATGATGAAACCCTGTTACTAACTGTTCATCCGACTCCATATGTACTTCGGGAAGTTCTAGCGTTTTTTTAATCAATGGTGCAAAATCATCATTTTCAATTTTCCGTACACCCTCCAGGCCGGCAATATCATATGAAAAGAAGCGATCAGAGTATGATCCTTTAATTGGCATAACACAGTTCGTTGTAGCCAATATCGCACCGGTAAATTTTTCAAAAAGACGTCGTTGATCATACCATGCCTTACCAATGTTTCCTTTTAAATGTTTATATTTTTTCAGTTGTGGATATCCGTGTGCTGGTAGCATTTCAGAATGCGTATAAATATTAATTTCTTTGCCTTCTGTTTGCTTTAATAATTCCTCTAATGCAAATAAATTATGACCAGTAACAACAATTGCCTTACCTTCTACATGATTTTGTGTAATTTGAACAGGCTCTGGAACACCGAAATGATTCGTATGTGCCTCATCTAACAACTCCATCACCCGTAAAGCTGATTTCCCAACTTTCATAGCCATATCAATATGTTCTTGTTCATTAAAGTTAGAATTTGTTAATGTCATATATAACGCTTCTTGAGTTGTAGCATCTACAAATGGATCTGTATACCCTAGCTGCGCAGCATGGGTACGATAAGCAGCAATTCCTTTTAACCCAAACACAATCGTATCTTGTAAACTTGCAATTGTTTCATTCTTACCGCAAACACCCATTACTTTACATCCGCCTGTTGGCGTTTGTTCACATTGATAGCAAAACATATCATCCCACCCTTTCCCAATCATTCATTACAAACTAAGCTTAATATACATTGAGAAAAAGGGATGTGATATCAATCACAATAATTTATAAAAATTTGTGACACTTCATCTTGTTAACATAATATTTTTACTGTTCTCTTTGATTAATGCCTGCGCATGAGCATTTCCTTGAATAATATCCCGAAATTCTTTTAAGGAATACAAATGTGTTAATCCTTTCCGAGCATGAATTCGAACAGGTACCCCTTGCAATGTATCATGAAAATAAAACGGATCATCAATTGGTTCAATTGGAAAACCAATTGTAAGTAAATACATATACATTCTTTTTGTAACAACAGCAATATACCACTCAGCTTTCATTTCTAAAGCATGAATAAATAAAATAGCTGTTAACCTTTTGAAATGTCCTCTCCCGCGCGATGTTTTCGCAATACTTAACTTTCCTATTTCATAAACATTCTTTAAACCTTTCATTAACTCATTTTCAGAAAACGGATAGAAAAACTCAGAATTAGATTGTTCAGGTGTCGTATATCGAATACACTCTACTGTACCAATAGAATGTCCTTCTTCTATTAATAAAAATCGTGATGGATTTAAATTACGCTCTACAAACATTAAATCTCTCTCTTCACAAAAATCTCCCCACAGTTGCTCGAACCAAAAATGTTCTTCCTTTGTTTGAACACGCTGGAACATATTTCCCCGCCTTTCCCATCGCCGCCCTATATTTTGATAACGCTTTCAACATCTATCATATAAGAACAAATCTCCGCATGCAACTAAAAGGTATTTACTACATTATACATTCTATAAAAATTAACCAGTTCCTATTCATTTTTTTATATTTATATAAAGTGACACTTCCATTGTATATAATTAGAAATTACCTTTATTGTTTTATCACCTCTATGGGTATTTAATTCTACAATACCATAAATTCACAATTATACTCCCTTCAACAATTCAATTTACTTACACAAAAAGAAACCTTTTCCGTAAAGAAAGGTTTCTTTTCATGTTACAATATTTTTTAACCATTTCTCGAAAATCTGTACAAGACCATGCTTTCCAGCTAACTTTTCTTCTCCCTGCTTTGTTTTATATGGATATAATTGCAAAAAGACTCCGCAACCTGCTTCTATTTTCTTCCCGTGCATATGACTGCCTGGGTATACACAAATCACTTCATGAATCGCCCTTCGGTGAAAAATACGTTTTCCATCTTGTTCTTCTACATATTTAATGGACCAATATTTGTACATTTGCTCTGTTGCTTTTGTATTTCCAACAGGCTGAAAAATATTAAACATAGGACTATATTTCACCTCAACAATAATAGACGACTGGTACTCATAACGTTCCCCTTGCTTCACATAACAATCTAAACGAATGTCTGGCTTTTTCGTATCTTCTCCATTATAGAAATGACTTCCTTTACTAAGTGCAATGAGTGGGTGCGTTTCAATAAGGTCATTAAACACTACATGGATTTGAATATTTTCACGATTTAAAACAATTGTCGTACCATCCTGTAAACCATCTAAGTAAAAATAAGTTTGAATTTGTTCGCGTAATGAAATTTCATCTTTAAATTCTAACTGTTGCAATATAGAAATAATGATAAAAAATGCATAATACTCATACACTAAAAACGTTGGTTTATACACAAATAATAAAGCTGGAGATTGTTGATTATAACGTGGTAGAAACTCTAAATGATATAATAGTTGCCGATGAGTAACAGGTAAAGCATGCATAGTTATATTTGTCTTTTCAGAAATCCCTCTCCAGAATGGAGAATTTAACAAATTTTGAAAGTACAGTATAGCTTGGTGGACAATATGATTTAAAATTTTATACTCTTGTATTTTCATAGATGCTTTCCGCAAGTCTGCCTCTTTTAACAAATGAATATTTCGATATTTTTGCTTTTCCCTATCTGTTACAGACCCGTTTCTTTCAATGGTTTGCATAATTGTTTTTACTGCTTGTTGTTCCTCTTTTTTTGTATGTGTTGCTCTTTCTAATATTTCGATTGTCTTTTGTAAGAAAGCCTGCGCTTCAAGTAAATATTGATAAAATTGTTTCGTTGTAAATTTTAGAAAAGCATTCTCCAAACTATCTGTTTGTTCTATAAATCTGCGATTATAATACTTAGCGTGAGGCTTTTTCTCGTTCATTATCACACTTTTCATCGTCGCTTTTCGTTCCCGTATTTCCCACTCATATCTATCGATATATCTTGTGTTCTCTTCAACTTTTTTATAAAGCTGCTTTATTTTTTTCATTTTTTGTGGCAGCATTCGAAGTAGCATTAAATAGGAAGAATCTTCAATGTCAATTAGCGTTGAGAATGTCTTTTTATAATAACCACGATCTAGCATAATTTCATTCAAAATTGATTTTACATAATTTTGAATCGTTTCAAATTGATCATCAAAAAAATTTTTAGGAACAATTTGAAACGCTCCATAGTATATCTCTTCTTCCACTTTCACCTCGAAATGATACAAACCACAACGCCAAGGATAAAAAAAATCAGTTTTTCCATGTTCATATAATAATAATTTTTCTCTTTTTTCATGCAATTCATATTGCCATTCTTTCTTATCTTTTTGCCCTTCATACACTTTATTCCATATAAAAGTAACACGGATTGGCTTTTCACAATGTAAAGTCAAACGTAATGCTTTTAATTCTTGCACTTTATAAACACAATGTGCCATTGTTGTAGTGTGTTTACAAAGACGATTCAAAAATATAAAATCTCCTTTTCCTTCTGTTCCAATAATTAATTTTAATACGAACGGGAGCTTATCTTTTGTATCTACAATTTCCGTCTCGTGCTGCTCCTCATTTCGCATACCCATACAACTCCAATTCACGCCGTTTTTGTCTAATATAAGCTAGAGAATGTTCGAATGCGGAGACACAATTCGCAAGTGGAGATTGTAATAATGATACTAGCGATAGCCCTTTCTTTTCATCCTCACGAAGAAGTGGACCAATTGTCATTTCCGTACCACGTAATTTTGTTAAAATACGCTGTTTTACTTGTAAATCAAAACCCTCTTCTCGGCTAATCATATAAGATTGATTATCTTTTGGAGGGATATTTTGCAAATAAGTCGCAATCGCAGCAGCGCATCGAAAAGAAACGCCTTTCGATGCGTCATGTGATGATAATACGCCATGTAATCTATCTAATAGTTCTAATTCTTCTTCAAAAAGCACATCAATTATCTCTTTATTTCGTAACCAATTCATACGAAACTCTCCTGTTGTTACTTGTAGGGGCGGGATTTGTATCCCTCTATTTTGCTGCATATTGATTTCACAAAATGGAATCTTTTGAAGTGTAATAAGATTTGTTCGATCCAATAAGCGATCAGATAATTCTTTCGTTGTTTCATCAAAATTCACAGTCCCGATAAAAATAATATTTTCACCAATTTCAATTTTAGGTGGAATTATATTTTCTATTTCATTTCCTTCCTCATATAAAGAAAGAATACGATTTTTCTTTTCTAATTGAAGAATAGATAAAAATGGTGTAAACCAATGTTCAATATGTGACATATTCATTTCATCAAATACAATCATATAAAGCTGATTCGGATTTTCATATGCTTTTAATAATGTCCGAATTAACTTCGTTTCACTTTCGATATATGTTCCATTTGGATGAAGATAACCTATTATATCGTGTGGTTCTTGATAAGATGGAGAAATTGGAATCCATAACAATTCTTCTCCATACGTTAACCCTAACGCTTCTGCATATACTTGCACAAAACGAGATTTCCCGATTCCTGGGATACCAGCAAGAATCGTTAACATATTTGTTTTTACACTAATATGAAAGTTAAAAATATCCGTTGCATCTAAATACAAACCTTTATTATTGATTAAGTTCTGTACATAATGTATAAATGTAGATTCACGCTCATTCCATTCTTGGTCTTCTTTTTGCCCTTTTATGTCTACTACTTCCACCCGTTTTCCCTCTTCTTCGATTTGCTTTAGAAGTTGATCATACATATTTTCTCTTACAAAATACAAATGATCATCCGCTTTCACTTCTATATACTTGGTCCAATTATCAATTTCGATATATTTGCATTCCTTTTTTTGTTCGCAATATGCAATTGAACTAATGGATGATTTTAATGATAAATTCCCATATAATCTACCTTCATACCATAACAACTGTGGTACTTCGAAATCGTGTGGGAATTTAGGAATAAGAAAAGATAAGTACCCATTACCTAGCTTTCGCTCTAAAGATTCTCTCTTTTTATATCCTACTAATCTTGGCGAAGGGATAATCTTATATGCATCCGCGATTTCCCGTTGTTCTGTACATATTAATTCAACATACAAGTTCCCTCTTTCATAATAAAGGCGAAACAATACCAATTGTTTTTCTAACTTTTTTTTCTTTAAATCCGCAAATATTCTCTCATTTTTTTTGTTAGTATATAGTCCTTCAAACAAATATACTTCACCTTCAAATTGCGATTTCAAAATAGAAGGAATTTGTGAAAGACATTGTACAGAAAAAGTATTCTTTTTTTCCTCCTCACCTTCAACGAACTTTCCAAGAAATCTCATGTGATACATCCGCTTTATAAAACTTGGATGGAGAGCTTTATGTAGCTTCAATATACTCACCTTCTTTTTTTCATACTGTTCTTATTATATGAACTGTAAAAGAAAACTAGAAACAAAAAAACCTGACGTACACCGTCAGGTTACAAAAGTAAAACTTATATTAGTGAGAAGGGAAAGCTTTTTTCTCTTGCATAATCGCATTGTGAGCAATTTTCATTTTAGCAAGTACGTATCGTAGTTTATCCTCGGCATTTTCATCTTTATTATGTTGCAGGCTTGCTAAAGTCTCCACAGAACCAGCTAAATTCTCAATCGCTCCACGTAGTTCGGGATGATGATTAAAAAATGATTCTTGTACTAATACTTTTCGTAAATCACTTGCCAATTCCATAATTCTTAAGAGTTGTTCTTTTTCTTCCATTCTCATCCCTCCTAAACATCTTATATATTAGATATTCTGTAAATAAAATAAAATTCCTTGTATGCAAAGAAAAAAGTCCTTCAGGAGGACTTTTTTACATTTTTATATTACCTGTTACAAGCATATAAAGCGATATTACTGCTGCAACCACGATTACAACCATGACACATCTCTCCATGCCAGAAAAACAGCGATTTCCTTTTTCTTTTCGAGCAAACATATAAACAACAAGTCCAATACCATATACGATTGAGACAAGTAATAAGTTTTTTAAGCCTGCTGCATAAATCAACCATACGGAATACAATGAGGCAATTAAAGCAAGCATTCCATTTTTTAGCCTCGCACGTTTCAGTTCCTTCGTTACAACTAATTTCAACTGATAAAGTGCTGATAATAAGTACGGAAGTAAAATAGATGTAGACGCGATAAAATACATCATTTGATACGTTGATTCCGAAAACAAAACGATAATAAACAATGTTTGTGCGACACCATTTGAAATCCATAATGCAATATGTGGTGTCTGCTTTTTATTTGTCTTCGTAAAGGCTTTCGGAAATACGCCATCTTTCCCTGCTACGTGAGAAATTTCTGAAACGAGTAAGAACCATCCAATTAATGTCCCAACAAGTGAAGCAACCAATCCGATATTAATGGCAAATGCTCCCCATGGTCCAACAACATGCTCTAATACATGGCCCATTGACGGCGTTTCTAACAGAGAAAGCTCTTGTCTTGTCATTGCCCCCATAGAAAGGACTGAGATTAAAATATAGATGGACATAACTAAAATTAATCCAACAACCGTTGCTTTTCCAACATCACGGCTGTTTTTTGCTCTTCCAGATAATACGACTGCTCCTTCCACACCGATAAATACCCAAAGTGTAACAAGCATCGTATTTTTCACTTGACCAAGGACAGAAGAAATAGAAACGGTTCCCTCACCCCAAAAATCATGTGTAAATGTATCCCAGCGAAACGCTGTAACCATAACTGCAATAAATAATAAAATCGGAACTAGTTTTCCAATTGTTGCAACAAAGTTCATAATAGACGCTTCACGAATTCCAATTAAAATAAGGAAGTGCAGCGTCCATAATAAAAGAGATGCACCAACGATGGAGGCAACGTTGTTTCCTCCTTTAAAAATAGGGAAAAAATATCCAAGTGTACTAAACAATAACATAATCGTAGCTACGTTTCCTAAAATCCCTGCAAGCCAATATCCCCATGCACTGTTAAAACCAACATATTCACCAAATCCTGTGCGCGCGTAACTATAAATTCCGCCTTCAAGCTCTGGTTTTTGTCTTGCTAACGTTTGGTATACAAGTGCAAGTGGAATCATTCCCATTGCTGTAATACACCATCCAATTATCGTTGCGCCACTATTTGCGCCTACTGCTAAATCATGCGGTAAACTAAAAACACCACCGCCAACCATTGTTCCTACTACTAATGCGATTAATGGAAAAAATCCTAATTTCTTTTCTATCGGTACCACCCCATCTGTCATTCTAGGTGTTATGTTCATCCGTTCAACTATTAAAGTCACCTTTTTCTCTAATAGATGTTTCTATTATATTTTTTCAGGAAAACATTACTTATTCTAAAAGAAAATGAGCAAAAAGGGAATACTTTTTTGAAAAATTGTATAAGTATGCACAAAAAAACCGTTCATTTTATTATGAACGGTCGATTTCCAGTCATTAAATTGTATATTTTTTGCAAATATTAATGAATCAATCCCTCTTTTTCTAAAAATTGTTTCGCTACTCTTTCTGCACTTTTACCATTTACATTTACATCATAATTCATTTTTCTCATATCTTCATCTGATATTTTCCCAGCAAGTTTATTTAATGTCTGTTCAAGTTCAGGATATTTATCAAGCGTTTCTTTTCTTAATAAAGGAGCTCCTTGGTAAGGTGGGAATAACCCTTTATCATCTTCTAGTACTTGGAGGCCATATTGTTCAAGTTCGCTGTCAGTAGAATAAGCATCAATAACAGTAACCTCCCCCGACTCAATTGCACCATATCGTAACTTCGGCTCCATTGTTGTTACGTTTGCAATCTGGAAATTATACAATTTTTGCATCCCTTTATAGCCGTCTTCCCGATCTGCAAACTCTAACGTAAATCCAGCCTTAACATTTGCTGCAACATTTCGTAAATCTGAGATTGTTTTCACATTATACTGCTCTGCAACTTTTCTTGGCATTGCAAGTGCATATGTATTGTTATATTCCATCGGCTTTAGCATCACCATATGATATTTCTTTTCCATCCCTAGGCGTGCTTGTTCATATACTTCTTTACGATTTGTACTTTTTGGGTCTTCTTTTACAAAAGTAGATAAAGCAGTCCCTGAAAATTCAGGATACATATCAATTTCCCCTGATTTTAAAGCTTCAAAAACAAATGCTGTTTTCCCAAGTCCTGGTTTCAATTCTACATCTAAATCAGTATCTTGCTCGATCAGCTGCTTATACATTTGAATTAAAATTTCTGGTTCAGCTCCAAGCTTTCCAGCAATCACAATATCTTTCTTTTGCGTATTCCATAGAAATGGTGCAGCTATAACAACTACAATGATACATATTGCCGATATAATTCGCTTAGGAGAGCGTCCAGTGCTTTCAAACATCCGAAGTACTCCGTCAAAGAATAAAGCTAACAATGCGGCTGGTACAGCCCCTAATACGATAAGAGCATGGTCATTTCGATCTATACCGAGTAAAATAAGTTTTCCAAGCCCTCCAGCTCCTATTAAAGCAGCTAACGTAGCTGTTCCGACAATCAATACCATTGCCGTACGAATTCCAGCCATTATAATTGGCAATGCAAGAGGAAGTTCTACTCTCCATAATCTTCTAAAGCTATTCATTCCCATCGCTCTTGCTGCTTCAATAAGCGATGCATCTAACTTACGGATTCCCGTATATGTATTTCGTAAAATTGGCAATAACGCATACACAACTAGCGCGATAATTGCTGGCACCTTTCCAATACCAACAAGCGGAATTAAAAGCCCTAGTAAAGCCAATGAAGGAATTGTTTGCATAACAGCAGATGTGCCTATAATAAACTCAGCAATTCGCTCTCTTCTCGTTAACAAAATACCGAGTGGAACTGCAATCATCACCGCAAAGAATAAAGAAATAAGTGAAATTTGTAAGTGCTCAATCAGCGCACTAAGTAATTCTAATTTTCGTTCTTGAAACGTTTGTAATAATGCAGACACGGTTTACCCCCTCTCCTTCATTTGTCCAGCCAAATATGCCACAATATGACGGCTCGTTAATGTCCCCACGTATTGCCCCTCTCTTTCAATCGGGATTGCCTCTTCTGCTTCCAAACGAATCAACGCCTCTTGTAGTGAAGCATGCAGAGATAGAGGTAAAACATCATTGTCTACTTTTCTATCACTCGCAAGTGGCAACACATCTTCAATGCTCTTCCCTTCATACCAAGGGCGAACACGATTTCCAATAAATTCTTCTACAAAATCATTTACTGGGTTATGTATGATTCCTTCCGGTGTATCTAATTGAACGATTTTTCCTTTTCTCATCACGCAAATACGATCACCAAGTGTTAACGCTTCTTGCATATCATGTGTCACGAACACGATTGTTTTTTGAATTTTTTTCTGTAATTCTACAATATCCTTTTGCAACTGTTCTCGGCTTAATGGATCTAGCGCGCTAAATGGTTCATCCATGAGAACGATTTTCGGGTTAGCAGCCAGTGCTCTTACCACTCCCACACGTTGCTTCTGTCCACCAGATAATTCATCAGGCATACGATTTCGATATACATCTGGATCTAATCCAACCATATCAAGTAACTCATCCACACGCTCTCGAACTTTTTCTTTACTCCATTTTCTCATTTCAGGTACAATCGCAATATTTTCAGCAATTGTCATATGAGGAAACAATGCAATTTGTTGCAGAACGTACCCGATATCCCAACGCAGTTCATGAATATTGTAATCTTGGATGTCTTTTCCATCGATAGAGATGGAACCTTCTGTCGTTTCAATTAAACGATTAATCATTTTCATCGTTGTTGTTTTTCCGCAACCACTCGGACCGATAAGGACAAAAAACTCTCCTTTTTTAATTTCTAAATGTAATGAATCTACTGCTTTTGTACCATCTTCATATGCTTTTGACACATGATTAAATCGAATCACAAATACAACTCCCTTATTATTGTTTCTTTCATTCTGATAGAATCTTTCCTTCTTTTCAAATGATACGCTTTTTATTCACGAAAAAAGAGCCCTTACTTGAGCTCTAATGATCGAATAATACTGTTTTAATAATTGCTGCATATTCACGTATATATGCTTTCTTCTCTGAACGCCTTGGCGTTGGTGCCGCGAGTGACTCCATCTGCATTCCTAAACGCTTAGCAATAATTTTTGTTCGATATAGATGATATGTATTACTCACAACTACCGCGTGCATTACATGATATAAATCCATGCTAAACTTTAGATTTTCATAAGTACTTGTCGAACGATCCTCAATGAAAATACGATTCTCTTCAATTCCATGTTTTATTAAATAATTTCGCATGCTATGTGCTTCAGGAATGTCCTCATCTTCACCTTGTCCTCCAGATACAATTACTTTTGTTTCCGGATGAGAATTTAAATACATTAAGGCTACATCCAGTCGATTTTGAAGAGATAAAGAAGGTTTATCCCCAAATAATTTTGCACCTAAAATTAATACATATGGAGCGTTATCACTTAACTTTTCACAAGCAACTTTTTTCATTCGATATGTCATATACATTATGCATAATGGTGGAAATAATAAAATAACAAGTAGTATCCATTTGTTCATATATAAGCTTACACTCCCTTTCTTTATATTATATAGAAAAAGAAAGGGAGACAGAAGTGTTTTTTAGTGACTACGTTGTCCTGCGTTTTGAGCATTACGCCCTTTTTTAGAAGATGTATGACACTGAGTTTGATTTCCTTTATGTTTCGCTGATCCTAACGCTTTCGTTTTTCCCATTTTGTTTCACATCCTCTTTTTATATGGTTCCTTTATAGATTTTGTATTTTCTCTCTCGTCATACAATGGATTTATTGGAAGTTTCTCCTTATTTCAAGAGTATTTTTTATTTTTGGGATATCAAGATAAAGTGAAACTTTAATCAGTGGGGTTTTCTTTCCCACACTGATTATTAGCCCTCACCAATCGGACTTTTACGGGCAGTTGATCTCCCACCTAACATCCTTGTTTCTCTCTGCATCTTGAGGTGAGGATATTCCTTCCCGTTTATTCGGGATAAAAGGTTGCATTTAGTGCATTCATTACATTCTTATTGTATTTAATATATATTAAATACAATAAGAATATTGTAATATAGTGAAAAAGAGATGATTTTATGTTGAAAATAGGACAAAACAAAGTACGTTTAATTTCAGGAATTAGCTTATTAATATTGGTTATGACTAATTCTTTTATAAAAAGTGATTCTTGGGTCATTTGTATAGATGTCATTTTAGTCTTGGTTAACTTATTTCTATTTATTATTTCTAGAGATATAACAAAAGCCGATTTACTTAGAAAAAAAGGTAAGTTAGATGAAATGAAATAATTTTGTGTTATTTTTAAGGATGAAAAGAGAAAGTAAATTTTTATTCAAAAGTTTTTATTTCTTTTAAGAATACATGAGATTCTGTAACTTTGATTCAAACTATGTATTATAATGAAATATGCGATAAAACCTATATCTAAAAAGGGGGCGATTCTATTATGTATAAACTCAAAACAACAGAAACCAACAATAGTGTAATCGAGTTTATTGAAAATGTTGACAGCCTAAAAAAACGAGAAGACGCATATCAGTTATTAGATATCTTTACTGAAACAACAGGTTATCCAGCAAAGATGTGGGGACCAAGCATAATTGGATTTGGTACATACCACTATAAATATGCATCTGGTCATGAAGGAGATGCACCATTAGTAGGCTTTTCCCCTCGTAAAGCCAAGATTAGTTTATATTTTGCGACGGGTGACCCTAAGCGAGAAGAATTATTAAAAGACTTTGGAAAACATACATCTGGAAAAGCGTGTATATACATTAATAAAGTAGCAGATATTGATCTTAATGTTCTAAAAGCATTAATTAAACAATCTGTCGTTTTTTTACAAGAAACGTATCCAGATCGTTAATATGTGTATAGCAATTAAACGAATGAAGCAACAGGTGTTTTGAATACAAGTCAAAAAAATACCACTTAAATAGAAAGTGGCAAATTTAACTTATTAGGAATATCAGCTTTAAAATGCGGAGTATGTTGTATAGAAAAAGAATATCCTTCTTGAACAAACGATAGTTCATTCTTACTAAACTGACAAGGTACATCATTTTGTCTTAGATGATTCTGAACCTTTTGTATGAAGTGTAGACTTGGTGTTCCAAATGAAACATGTATCTTTGGAGGCAAAGCTTTCATTGCAATTGGAATCCAAGTTCTCCCCTTCCAACTTGCAACAATATGGGCTGTGCCACCAATCATAAAGTTTAAAATTCCACCATCTTCAAATGTTTTCATGCATAAATTAGATTTTAGCCATTCTCTAAATATAGGTACATTTTCAACTGGGCAACCTATTTCTCTCATATAAAGAATGTTTAAAGGTGTATGTGGAACTAAAACACCTTCATCAATATATTTATGTGCAATAATCTCTAGAAGATTTATGTGCAATAATCTCTAGAAGATTTCCATCCCCATCGCGAAAATATAAATTTAATCGATTATCCTCTTCATCAATGTCATGACCGTCTTCCCATTTTACAATAAGCAAACCAGATTCCTGAATCCGTTTTGCTGCTTCATAAAATTTTGAAAATGGTACTTGAAAAGCAAAATGAGCAGGTGAAATTGGCTCATATGCTTCTTCAAAAGATAAAGTTACATGTGGCGCTAATCGAAAACTTATCTGTTTATCCGTTTTTAATAAAATTGGGATCCCGAGGCGTTCTCCATATACTTGTTCTACGCCTTGAATAGATACTGTCTGTAATCTCAGCTCTGAAAAATGTGTAATCATCCTTATTCACCACCTTAATTTCCATACATAAAATCAATTTTATTAAAAATTCTTCTATTTATATCACTATTCTGTGGACCTTATTAATTGAAATCGTTTTCACAAAGGTGCTAGAGGCAATGAATAATAGAACATTGCCCTCTAAAAAATTATCACTCAACCCCTAATTGCTTTTTCACTTCTTTATACACGCTCATATATGCTTTTAACTCTTTGAAAAGATCATGAATTAATGGTTTTGCATCTTCACTAAGTTCACCATCTTGTACGTATAAACCGTCTAGTACAACTTGTTTTGGAATCGCATTTGCATATACGCCTCGCGCGACAATCCGCATGCTATTAAGCGCGTTTATACCGCCTTTTCCGCCGCCTGCAACCGCCAATAAAGCAACTGGTTTATGGACAAATTCACTGCTACTTAAGAAATCTAATGCATTTTTGAGCGCACCACTCATCGCATTATGATATTCAGGTGTGCAAAGGACAACACCATCAGCTTCTTTCACTATTGTTTTTAATTTAGTTACCGCTTCTAGTTCACGTTGTGATTCTTCACCGTTATATAAAGGCAATTGTTCTGTTGCTAAATCATATAACTCTCCTTCAAATTGTTCTGCAATATATTTTGCAATGACACGTGTTCTACCAAATTTACGTGGTGTTCCGTTAATTACAACTAATTTCATGTTTATTTCTCCCCTTTGTTTTAAGTTCTACCTCTATACTATCAGAAAATTCTACACAAAAAACAGTAAAAAGAGGGAAAAGCTTTGAGAAAATAGTATGAGAAATACAAAAAGAACTCATACTTTCGTATGAGTTCCTGATATATCAATTAATCATTCTTTACAACAGCGTGTCCGCCGAACTGATTTCGAAGTGCTGAAACAACTGTAGTCGCTTCTGAACTACTAGTAACTTCAGCTAATTCCGTAATTGATTTATGTACAGCATCTTGCGGATGTTTAATAATATGTTCAGCAATACTTCGAAGCTTCGGTGATAAACCATTTAATGAAGCCCGAATCTTTCCTATTCCACTTTTTGTACCAGACATGATGTATCTTCCCCTTCCATAGTAGCTCTATCGTACCTAATTATCGAAAGAAGAAAAATCTTTATTGGATATTGTTATGTATTTTATATGCTTTTGTATATTTTGCAGTGTCGTCTTTATACCGTAATAATCCTGTTCTTATATTGACTTCTACCTCTTCATCAATATATGTAGTACGGAATGTTATCGTTTCATTTTACAAGCGACTAGGCAAAATTTTAAACTTATATAATACTCCGTAACGTTTTGGAATCGTAACATAGAATTGGTTATTTGAACTTGTAATCTGAATCGCTTCATTGTTTTCTGTTATGTATTCTCCTACACATTCGGATAGATTTAAACAATTTTGTTCATACGAGCGTATAGCTACTGGCACCTCAACATCTTCCTATACAACACCATTTTTCACAGCATACAAAGCCGCTTGCGTCCGATCATCTACTTCTAATTTAGCAAGTACATTTGAAACATGTGTTTTAACTGTCTGTTCTGTAATATGAAGCTCTGCTGCAATTTCTTTATTACTTCTTCCTTTCGCAATTTCACGCAGTACTTCTTTTTCCCTTTTTGTCAGCATAGAAAAACTATCTTTTTTTTCCTCTTTCACTGCCGGTCGTCCTAACAAAGCAGGCGTTACTTTCGGATGGAAATTTGCATTGCCTTGATGTACAGCAATAATAGAAGCAACAAGTTGATCTGGCTGTACTTCTTTTAGTTGATAACCATCCGCACCAGCTTCCATCGCTGGAAGAACGTAATCTTGCTCTGAAAAACTGCTTAACATAAGGATTTTAATTGTCGCATCATATTGCTTCAATCTTTTTGTCGCTTCAATTCCATCCATTTTCGGCATTGATAAATCCATTAATACTACATCTGGCCTTTCTTTTCGAACAAACGCTAACGCCTCTTCCCCATTCTCTGCTTCTCCTATAATTTCAAATTCCTCTTTCGTTTTTAAGAAGAATACAAGTCCCCTTCGCACAATATGATGATCCTCTACAAGTAATAATTTAATTTTCAATGTGTTTCTCCCTTTCAAACCGGTAATTGAATCTCAATCTTTGTCCCCTGTCCCGGTTTCGTTCTTATTCGAAATGTTCCTTTCATCAATTCAATTCGTTCTTTCATACTTTTTAAACCAAGTGCTGAACCTCTCACTGTTTCTCTAATAAACCCAATGCCGTCATCTTCAATTTGAAAGTTCAACTTATTATTTTCTATTTTCAAGCTAACAGATACTCTCTCACATGAAGCATGTTTTTTACAATTATGTAAGGCTTCCTGACTCACACGCCACAGTACTTCTTCTATTTCATCACCAATTGAAATAACTCCATCAATTCGAATTGCTACTTGAATACCTAATAGCTTTCCGTAATTCTGTACTGCTTCTGCAAGCCCTTTTTCTAATCCTTCTGGCCGTAATTGCCAAATTAATAATGTCATCTCTTGCAGCGCTTCTTGCGATAATTCCCCTATGTAACGGAGCATCTCTTGTAATTCTTTGTCCTTTGCCATATCAAGAGTCCCTCTAGCAGTTAACATAATAGAAAATAGCAATTGTTTCACCGAATCGTGTAAATCACGTGCGAGTCGATTTCTCTCCGCTACAATTACATACTTGCGCTCTTTCTCAACTAGCCTAATTCGTTGTATCGTTGTTCCAATTTGGAATGCAATCGCCTCTAATAACGCTAGTTCTTCTTCTGAAAAATGTGTTTTATGAGGTGAAGCAACATTTAATAAACCGAACTTCTCGCTGCCAGCACGAAGAGGAATCGTCGCATGGTGTGTAATCTCTTCGGTCTCTCCCCAATTATATTCAATAGCATCTTCAATTCGTTTACACTCAATGATATTTGTTGCCTTTTCTAAACGTCCATTTACGAATCGATTCACGCACCAACAATCTCCTTCACACATCGGCTTCTTTTCCCGCCATGTGAGTGCTGGTGGCAAATTCCTATCAACAAGCATACGATGCGTTCCTTTTTCATCAATAAAAAAAATCCAACCTGTTTGTAAATTCATAACTTGCAATAATGTATGTAATACTTTTTCCAACATTTCCTGTAAATCAGTTGCCTCATTTAACAACTCTGCAATTTCTTTTAACGCCTCTAACCGGCGCATTTGCTTTTCATCATAATTCATGTTCATCACCAACTACCATTATAACATTAAGAAATTTCTAAATACTATAAATTAAAAAAGAAGCTGAATGTATCAGCTTCTTTACTCTATATCAATAACTTTTCGATTTGTTGTATTTGTTTACTAATCTTGCAGTTCCGAACGACCAAGAGCCGTCTAAGTATTGTTCCATTCCTTTTCTCCCGCATTTTTGTTTCTCTTCACTGCACTTCGGCATGTAAACAAGACTTAAAGTGTCCAATTGCAAACTCATGTCCTTGTTCATTAAAAGAAGCCACTGCTTTTTCATGTACAACGATGTGAAATCCTTTATTATAGGCATCCACTGCTGTATGTAGAACACAAATATCCGTACATACACCAACAAGGTGGACTTCTTGTATTCCTCTTTCTCTTAGTTTCATTTCTAAGTCCGTTCCAGCAAAAGCACTATAACGTGTTTTGTCCATATAGTATACATTCTCATTGTCTTGATATTTTTCATACACCTTTTGTAACTCTCCGTATAAATCTCTTCCTTTTGTTCCCGCTATATTATGTGGTGGAAATAATTGTGTCTCAGGATGATAGGAATCATTCTTTTCATGTTTATCAATGGCAAACACAACATAATCTCCGTTTTCAATATACTGCTTCGTAATCGCTACAAGATGCTGTTCAATATCTTGTCCCGGCTTTCCACACGTTAAAGCACCATCTTCTGCTACAAAATCATATGTATAATCAATATTTATAAGAGCACGTTTCATCACTCATTCTCCTCCCTACTCGTTTCACGCTAAACAATAGAAAACGTGTTTTTACGACGCAATATATTTTATTCGACATTTTCAAACAAATCCCTACGAAACATTTATATTTAAAGTATAGGTATATATATTATCACTTTCATTTGATTTGGATATATTGATTGCAATACATCGGTAATTTCAAAATCTGGTCCTTCTCTTCTTTCATAATTCGAGTTTGGTAGCCATGTACCATAAATATACCTTCTCGTATTTTGAACTAAATCAGTCGAACCATTTACTTTGAATTCAGCATATTTACCTTCTGGAATTTCAAAATTAACAAACCCATCGTCTAATTCTGCAGCACTCCCCTGTACTTCTTCTCCAATAATGAACGAAAAATTACCATCATCATGAAAATTACATGCGATACCATATGACATATTAGGTGCAATTTTCTCAAGAATCCTCAAATAATATTCATTACTTCCAAAGTCAAAATAAAATTTTGGAATTTCCTCAAAGTATTTTTCATTGTTTAGATTAGTTTTATATTCAAAACCGATAATATCCCTTTTGCTTAGTTGTACAATATTAGGTTTATTCATAATCAAGTCTCCCTTCATCTCCTTTTTATAGTCAAAAAAATTCATTTTAGCTTGTAAATGTAAAGCGATTTCTGACTTTCGATATTTAGCAGGAGTCATTCCAAAATAATTTACAAATGCCCGTGTAAATGCCTCTTGTGAGTTATATTGAAAATCAATCGCAATTTCTAATATATTCTTTCTTGTTTCCCTTAATGAAATGGCAGCTTCAGATAGCCTTCTATTTCTTATATATTCTTGTACAGAAAAACCTGTAATCGCTTGAAACAGCCTTCGAAAATGAAACGGAGAAAAACAAGATTGCGAAGAAACTTCAACAACATTAAGTCTGTCCTGTAGATTGCTTTCAATAAATTCAATAGAGTTTTGGATTTTTTCGAAATAATCCATCTTCACTCCCCCCTCTTTTAATCTATTTTATATTTTCATCAAAATATTTTTTGATAATTTGTGCTAATTCTTATTGTAACTTATTCAAATTCTTCTTAATGTGTATTTATAAAAAGATAAATTGAAACTTTAATAAGTGGGGGATTCTCCATCCTCCATTAATTATTTCCCCTCACCAATCGGGCTTTTATGGGCAGTTACTCTCCTGCCTAATTTCTTTATTTTCACCGAATTTTGAGGTGGGAGTCTTACTGCCCGCAAATGGTAGAATCGGAATAAAAACCAAAAAGGTACATCACTCTTTATCGTGATGTACCTTTCCCTCTCTAACATAACAGAGTATTACCTTTTTAATGTGCAGGTTTATTTTCAAATTTAGCCTGTACAAAGTTAATAACTTTTCCCGCTGGATTATTATTTTCAAATTGAACTGCAGTTATTGTATGATACCCTGTCTCTAACGTTTTTTGTTTTAATTCTACTGTTGTCTGCGTCATGCTAGTAACATGATGTTTATCTTCAAATATATTATCTACGAATACGAATGTTTCTTTATCATTTTGAAAATCGGCAAGTTCTAATTCAACTTGCTGAATTAGAGTATCCTTCTTTACAAATACAGTTGGTATCTTCCCATCTTCAGAAGTACCATCTGGCGTGATTACTTTTACTTTCCCTTCACCAATTGGCATTGTTCCCTCTGGAAAAGGAGTCACACTCTCATCACTTGCATTTACAACTTGTTCTTCTTTTACTGGCTGAGTTTCTTCTTTTCCATTCGGGACACCACACCCCACCAGTAACAAAGCAGACAATCCAGTGATTATGAATTTCTTCAAAATTCATCCCCCCTGTAAATTTATTCTTTATTTATTATACAGAAATAATTATCTGTTCTAAGTTCAGTTTTTTAAACTTCCGTGAACAAACATTCTGTTCATCATTACTGTACCATACTTTCTTTTTTAACATCATTAATTTTTTCAAGAAATAATTAGAAATTCCTTCTTACTCTCCATTCTAGCCCATTATCACTAAAAAATATTCTCCTCTAGAAAAATTAGAAAAAGACATTGATACATCCAATGTCTTTTTCTAATTTTTCACATAACATCCTACAAAATAAACTTTGTAATATCTTTTACTTCTTTTCGAGCAAGTTTCTTCGGTTTATCTTTTGGATACCCTAGCGAAATTACCATATTAATTTGTTTCTCAGGCTCAATCTGTAAATATTGTCGCAGTTCATTTTGAGCTAATAACACCGGCCCTGTCATCGGGCAGGTCCCAAGACCTCTTGCATATGCTGCTAACATTAAATTTTGCGCAGCTAAACAACTACTCTTAATCCCCTCTTCTTCCCATACTGAATCTGGAACGAAGTCAATTGGATCAAATATCTTTTCACGAAACTTTGACTCATATGGTGTAGCTAAACATACGATTAAAACCGGTGCATCAGAAAAAGCAGTTGCATATGGTCCAAACGAACGCGTAAGTAATTTGCCTGCTTTTTCTTCTCCTTTTTCCGTTGCTTTTTCAGCCAATTTATGTAAAGCATCCCATGTCATTTGCTCAATTTCTTTAATTTTATTCCGATTCATAATAACAATAAATTCCCACGTTTGTGAGTTCGTATCGCTTGGAGCATAACGAGCACAATCAATAATTTCCTCTATGTCACCAATAGATACTTCTTGTTCTGTAAACTTCCGAACACTGCGTCGTCCGTGAATTACTTCTTTAAATGCTTCATAATTCATATACATAAAATCCCCTTTTATAGCGTTTTCAAAAATTGTCCTATGCTTAATTATATCACGAAAAAAAGCTGGAGGAATACCAGCTTCATTTTCCTTGCGCATTCAATTTATTACTTTAAAGGTAGCGATGCTTTCTTCATAAGCTTCTTGTAACTTCCTTGTAACAGGTCCCCGTTCACCATTACCAAATGATTCGTCTCCAATTTGAATGACAGGGAGTATTTCAAGGGGTGTTGCTGTAAAGAAGCATTCATCTGCCTCGTATACTTCTTGTAATGAAAACCCTCGCTCTTCTACTTCAATATGTAGAGCTGTTGCTAATGAAATGACATGATGACGAGTAATTCCATGTAAAATAAGTTGATCCGCTGGGTGCGTAATCACTTTATTATTTTTTATAATAAAGAAATTCGAATGGCATCCTTCTGTTACAATTCCATCTCGAACTAATATCGCTTCTTGATACCCTTCTTCATTAATTTTATTCTTAATCATAATATTAGGAAGAAGATTTAAAGATTTGATATGGCAAAACTTCCAGCGAATATCCTCTTCCACTGTTACTTTTATTCCCTTTTCCATTAGAGATAGCGGTCTCGGGAATGAAACAATGTTTGCAAAACAAGTTGGCTCTAGATTTGATTCATATACATGATTTCGTGGCTGCATGCCTCTTGAAATTTGAATATACACATTCCCATCTTCTTGAAATTGATTTTTCTCAATTAATTGCTGAAGTTGTTCAATTAATTCTTCTTTTGTAAAAGGTGGAACAAGATGAATTTCCTTCATAGATTTAAAGAATCTTTCTAAGTGTAAATCTAGTAGGTGAGGTTTCCCATTATATAAACGAAACACTTCATATATACCATCACCAAATTGTAAACCTCGCTCTTCTAATGCAACCATTGGCTGTTCTTCCTTCATATTCACAATTCTTCCATTAAACAAAATCCAATCTTTATGAACACCTGTTGCCATATTACCACTCCTTTCCTAATAATTATTTTCATTTTACAACTTATTTGCACTTAATAGTGATGATTTTTCAGTTATTTAAGAATATAAAAACACATCACAATTTAATAGTGATGTGTTTTTATAGGTTATTTACTTATTTCAGAAAGTATTTTTCAATATCATCCAACATAAGATTTGCCGCTTTAATGCCGCCTGCTGTATTCCAAATAACTTCATCTACTTCGAATACTTTATTATTTTTGGAAGCTTGTAGCTGTTTAAAGAGTGGGTCTTCTGTCCATTCTTTCGCTATCGTATTTCCTTCATTATTTTTATTAGCATCTTTATCAGATGTGAAATAGAATAAGTAGTCTCCATCCATATTTGGAATTTGCTCTTTTGTAACACCTTTTATCGCAAAATCATCCTTATCTTGAAGTGTTGGCCTCTTAAATCCGATATCTTGCAAAACAACACCAGAGAATGAATTCTTTTGATAAATACGAACATCACCTGGAACGAAACGAATGATAGAAACTTTAGATACTATTTTATCTCCTAGTTTCTCTTTTATCGCTTCAATACGTTTCTTATAATCATCCAGCGCTTTTTGACCTTCTTTTTCTTTATTTACGGCTTTTGTGTATAACGTAAAGTTTTCTTTCCAATCCCCGCGTAGTGCTTCAGCATAAACAGTAGGTGCAATCTCTTTTAATTGTTCATATACTTTTTCATGACGCATCTTATTCCCAATAATTAAATCAGGCTTTAATTTCATAATCGCCTCTAAATTAACGTCACGCTCAGTTCCTACAACTTTTGTATCTTTCAATTCTTTTGCTAAATGCGGATACCATTCTTCACCAGCTCTTGGTTTTGTAGAACCAACCGGTGTAACTCCTACCGCTAAAAGTGCCTCGGCACCTTCATTTGTTAGGACAACGACTCTTTTAGGTATTCCTTTAATCGTTGTTTCCCCCATCGCATGCTTAATTACATACGATTCTTTTCCTTCTGCTGCTGTATTCGTTTCTTTCTTCTCTTCTTTGCCACATCCTGCAATCATAACCGTTAACATTACAATGCAGAGAATAAAGATATTTTTAGTTCGAGTCATATGTCCTCCTAGATGAAATTGATTATCATTAACATTTTAAAGATTAATGTATTGACTAAAAGTTGTCAATATATTTTAAAATTTTTTCTAGAATATGTTCTCTCAACTATTCCAACATGGATACAATTTCATCCTACCGATAAACATGGAAAATGAACAGGCATACAAAAGTAATTGTCACTTCAATCAATGCATAACACATGTTTTGACTTGCCCTTTTCAACACGAATTGCATAGCTATTACAATGATAAGTCCAATTTGCATGTTTATAATTTTAATATATTATTTCCTCACAAAAAGCCCTCCCTCTAAGTTCTTCTGTTTGCAAGACATTCAAGGCAGGGTGTCATTCAATTCTATTGTTAATCTTTTATATTTTAATATTGATCATATTTGATATAAGATGGATCATTATATATCCACTGATTTCCTCCTAGGTTTAGCCAACTGTTTTGGTTTGCGTATACTAAATAGGATTCTGGAGAATTTAACTGACGAATCACTGAAGACGATGTTGATGGACCGCTTCTTAAATTCACATTCGTCCCTCGAATATTCGCCACTCCAATCGGACTTCCATCACTATTTCCGTATTTCACATAATCAATATACGATGGATCATTATATATCCATTGGCCTGCCCCTAAATCTAGCCAACCGTTACTTTCCTGATAAACTACATACGATTCTGGAGAATTTAACTGACGAATCACTGAGGATGATGTTGATGGGCCGCTTCTTAAATTCACGTTCTTTCCTCGAATATATGCTACACCTTTTGTTTGAGGAGCTGGACTTGGCGGTTCTGGATTTGGTGGGTTTGGATTTGCCGTTAATCCTAAGATTACAGCAATTCCTCTTGCATATGCTTGGCATAAATCTTCTATAAACTGCGGATTTTTCAATAAATTTGCATCAAATGTTGTATCAATAAAAGCTGTTTCTGTTAATAAAGCATCCATAGCTGTTTCCCTTAGTACTGCATAATTGGCCTTTTTTGCACCACGATCACGCAAACCGTATTTCGTTAAAACAGGATTAACTGCCACATGCATCTTTTGTTGCTTGGCTGCTGCAGAACTGCTATCTGATAGTCCATTATAAATATAACTTTCAAAACCTGTTCCACCGCCACTATTAATATGAAATGAGATGAAAAAATCTGCTCCGAAAGAATTAGCAATATTTGCACGTTCTGATAATGAGATAAAGACATCACTATCGCGCGTCATCTTAATATTAATTGCATAATTTGCAAGTAAAATATCTCGAACACGCTTAGCAATTTGAAGTGTTAGATTTTTTTCAACCAAACCGTTTCCAACAGCACCGGAATCGTATCCGCCATGACCTGCATCTATAACTAGCTTCATATACCATTTCCTTTCTATATTTAATAGAGCTTATATTTATGCTCGTCCTATTTTATGTACAACATAAAAATTTGGTTACAAAACAAACAAAAAAACCACCTTATGTAAGGCGATTTCCATCATCTCGATTGAGCCAATTTAAAATAAATATGTACGACTGATAATGAACATGCCGTATACAAAACAAACAAAATAGAATAGCCATTCCACTGCCACTATATATTAAGCCAAACTTCAAAAAAATGTTCAACATTGGTGGAAAGTGGATTGCATTTTGTAATACATACAAAGTAAAAAACAAAATAAAAAATACCGGAATGTATTGCCATTCATACGGTTTACGCTTTTTACGCATCATTTTCCGGATGAAAATTTGGCATAGTTCTGCTCCTATAAAACAACTCCCTATTAGTAAAAAACCAGACGTCATCGTCATACATCCACCTGCCTTATATTCATTTCTTTCCTTAGTTAACTTCTTTCCTTTTAGAAGCGTTTTATGTACATTTCACCGTTCCATATAAAGCCGAGTCCCTCTATAAAAGATTTAGCTTGTTTAGTTAGATCCCCTTGTAACACCTTGATATCTTTCATATCTCTACTCTTCATCATTTCTTCAAATGTAAAATAAGTGTTCGTTCCATATCCGTAACCTTGATAATCAAAATGAATTATTAAATTAGATAATATAGCACGCTCACCTTGAACGGTATAATCAATTACACCAATATATGTATCATCAATTTTTATACAATATTGAACTTCCTTTATATTCAAACCATTAGAAGCAAACATTTCTTCAACAACTTTTTTTGTTTCTGTATTCACTTTTTCAAACGTAATCATATTTTGTCCATCCTTTTATTATTATTGTATCAACTACAATACGTATTTATGAAAAAAACCTTAAGATCGTATGTGAACTGTACCCCGAATCGTGGACACTTAAAAAAAGTCCATGCTTCGGGGTTTTTGTGTATCTTTACACTCAT
>NZ_JAEHBX010000359.1:0-261 GCF_016483395.1 Bacillus cereus group sp. N21 | reverse complement strand
GAAACTCAAGAAAAAGTTGAAACAAGAACGGACAAAACTGACAAATCTTCGCAAAATCAAACAAAGTTGTGTGAAAGGAAAGCTGACGTTTCCGAAAAACGCCCGCTTCGTGAAGCGCAACAACCTCATCTCCTTATCTCGTAAAAAGGACACATTGATTTGGCTGAATGAATATCTGTTTGAACACCAGTACTTAGATGTTCAAATCAAAAGAATCCAGGCGAAAATCGGCCTTTTAACCCACAGACAATTCCGTTTAAC
>NZ_JAEHBX010000358.1:0-262 GCF_016483395.1 Bacillus cereus group sp. N21 | reverse complement strand
AAACAGGTATTCGTGTAGTCGTT
The DNA here is from genome assembly GCF_016483395.1 of Bacillus cereus group sp. N21. NCBI lineage: Bacteria > Bacillati > Bacillota > Bacilli > Caryophanales > Bacillaceae > Bacillus > Bacillus cereus group sp. N21. The sequence continues at coordinate 239 of NZ_JAEHBX010000358.1, read as the reverse complement.
CAGTTTGGTCCACTGAAATTACAAGGCTTTTTTATAGAATTTATAGATTCCGTCGAAGTGGAAAGTAAAAAGTTAAAGGGATTGCATGAATTTCAAGATGTTACGCAAGTTTTAAATGAAGAATTATTACAACATGGTTATTGTCTGACGGATGAAACAATATGTTATATGATTTAAGCTTTTCAAGTTATTCTTCAAGCTGCGATAAAAGCGACTTATAAAAAACGGCAAAAGAAACA
>NZ_JAEHBX010000357.1:0-262 GCF_016483395.1 Bacillus cereus group sp. N21 | reverse complement strand
GCGTGCGCCGCGTCCCGGGCTGGCGCGCGCTGTCGTCCGGGCTGGCGGTGTGGACCTTGCTGGCCGTGAGGTCCTTGCTCGCCGTGAGGCCCTTGCTCGCCGTGAGGTCCTTGTTCGCCCTGAGGTCCTTGTTCGCCGTGAAGTCCTTGTTCGCCTTGAGGTCCTTGTTCGCCATGAGGACCTTGTTCGCCTTGAGTACCATGTTGGACTTGTGGGCCATGTTCTAGTTGATGTCGAAGTAATTGTTTTATATCAAGTTAGA
>NZ_JAEHBX010000356.1:0-263 GCF_016483395.1 Bacillus cereus group sp. N21 | reverse complement strand
TAATATGTTAATAATAGTATTTCGAAAAAAGTATGTTGAGGCCTAGTAGTCCTCAACATACATGTCTATCTCCGGAAAAGAGGGAATAAGAAAAAATAACGTTTTTTTGTACTTAGGGGTAGTGAAAATTCTTAAGTTGATGGCGATGTATGTTGCCCCCTAATACAACGATTATTGTGTTTTAAATAAGGAACGACTTCTCACAAGAGAGTCCCTTTTTTATCTTTAAAAATGGTAAAATGTAGTTTAAGGAAGGGTAAGAA
>NZ_JAEHBX010000355.1:0-263 GCF_016483395.1 Bacillus cereus group sp. N21 | reverse complement strand
CTACGTGAAGACGAATTCCTGACAACCGCAACACCTACTCGAGCTCCTTATGCAGGAGTACTTGAACTCAACCGTCTTGGTCGCCTACCAGTTGTAAACTTTGCAGCAGGTGGGGTAGCAACGCCGGCAGATGCTGCATTAATGATGCAACTTGGGGCAGATGGTGTGTTCGTAGGATCTGGTATTTTCAAATCAGAAAACCCAGAAAAATTTGCACGTGCGATTGTTGAAGCAACGACAGAGTACGAAGATTATGAGCTAAT
>NZ_JAEHBX010000354.1:0-264 GCF_016483395.1 Bacillus cereus group sp. N21 | reverse complement strand
CTTTGGAATATTGTATTTCTTAGCTAACTTAAAACAAGGTTGCCTTGGTTGCGTTACTTGTACTATCGCTTCTCCGAGCTCAAACGTATCACCGATACAAACATCCTCTTCACGCATACCACTTACTGTTATATTTTCTCCGAATGCTCCATATTCAAGGTCTTGATTCAATGTTTCTTCCCAATAACTATAATGTTCACCCGAATACACACAAACCGCTTTATCCACCCCTCCATGATGAACTAAATCCGCCTGACCATCACC
>NZ_JAEHBX010000353.1:0-264 GCF_016483395.1 Bacillus cereus group sp. N21 | reverse complement strand
ATTCATTCCAACTAAATACGGCACGATATGTCTTACAACCGGTATGAAATAACTCGTAATTAGTGCGTAATGTCCGTATGCCTCGACCATTTCTTGTGATTTTATAAAATACTTCGCCTTCTTCTTTTTCATTAATTTATGGAGTACTTTTGTCCCAAATATTTTCCCTAATATATATCCTAAAGAAAGCCCGGACACAACGCCTAAATATGTTAATAAAAACGCAGGAATAACACTTAATATACCTAATGAAGATACAAATCC
>NZ_JAEHBX010000352.1:0-265 GCF_016483395.1 Bacillus cereus group sp. N21 | reverse complement strand
GTCTTACTCATTGTTACGGTTTTGTTATGGCTCATCCGTAAATTTCCGAAGAGATGGTGGCTAGCAGGATGGGCGCTCTCTGTTCAGTTTAGGATTTTTTTAACGTTTTTGGAACCTGTGGTAATTGATCCACTTTATAATGATTTTTCAACGCTGAAAAATAAGGAATTAGAAACGAAAATTTTAGCGATCGCAGATAAAGCTGATATTCCATCTGAACATGTATATGAAGTAAATATGTCGGAAAAAACGAATGCGTTAAATG
>NZ_JAEHBX010000351.1:0-265 GCF_016483395.1 Bacillus cereus group sp. N21 | reverse complement strand
ATGATACATACCGTAAATTAAATATACGTAAGCATGCCCCGGTGCGCCAAACATGACCTCTGTACGATCCGTTCGTCTGCCGCCATAACTATGTGCGGCCTTATCATCTGGGCCTTTATATGCTTCTACTTCCACAATGATGCCGCTTCGTTTTATTCCGTCTACAATATGAACGAGTTTTTGGCCGAGTAATTTCTTTGCGATTTCTAACGTGTCGCCTTCGTAAAAAGAAGGTGGTGCCTGCATTGTACTATCTCCTTTACTG
>NZ_JAEHBX010000350.1:0-265 GCF_016483395.1 Bacillus cereus group sp. N21 | reverse complement strand
TTAATATAGTTGAACACGTTCCTGCAGACATATTATTAACTCAACCAATGGTTTATAGTGGAGATGCTGTCACTTCTTTTGTATATAATGGGAGTACTGATTTAAGCTTCTTTATGAAAAATAATGGCCAAAATACAATGGGGTATAGTGTAAAAGGCCCAAATACGGAGTTAATTGCTGGTGGTTATATAAGGTCTGGAGAACAACAAATTAATGTTACAAATGTACGGAATGCTTTATCTCCATTACCGATTGGAGCATATAA